>NZ_JAUONW010000005.1:0-47898 GCF_030546345.1 Caloramator sp. CAR-1 | reverse complement strand
ATCTAATTCTTCTAAAAAGTCTTTTATTATATTCCTTCCAAGTTCATCAGTCGATTCTTTAACTACCTCAACAAGTTTTGTAAAATCCCATTCTTTTGACAGCATTTCTTCTACATTTTTTATTAATTTAGTAGTGAAATTTATTAAATGTTGTTGTATAATATCATGTTGTATAATATTATTCAAAAGAGACACCCCCTTATTGATTTGTGTTTTTTCCACTTTTTATTTTACCACAGGGGTTGTCTCTTTTAAATTTTTTGTCCTTTTTCGTCCTACAATAATTTTACACTATGCTTTAATCCATTCATCAAGCAAATCTTTGGGTATATAATATTTATCATTTATCTTTAAATAAGGAAATCTTGGTCTTGTAATAATATGAGATGTGATTAATTGCTTTTCTTCTTCATAAATAATCTTTAATATTTCTTCTTCTGAAAGATTTATATGTTTTGATGCTTCGTTTATTGTTAATAATTTTTTATTATTATTCACAGTATTAGCCTGAATTTGATTAGTGATTTTTATGGCCGTATAGGAAAGAATTATACTTGAAGTTAAAATTGCTATAGCTAAAACTATAATTCCTCCATACAATTTTTCATTTAATTTTTCCACTGAATTTTACCTCCTTAATTACAAATTAAAAGCTTTCATTTATTATCCATAAACAATTTCTTTGCTTCTTCTGGAACTATTATTACATCCTCTATTCTGTATTCTCCTTCGATTTTGTTAGGGCTCAATCTTATGAGCACCATTTCACCGTTTGTAAAAGTCAAAAGTTGATAGTGCTTAAAACTTGCGCCGGGCGTTGAAATTTCCTTTAGTTTTTTAAAGGTATCTATTGAAACAGCATTCTTTCTCTCATCCATAAAAAGTTTATTCAAATTATCATATTTACCATCGTCAACAGCTCTTTTAAAAAGCCAAACTGTATTTTCAGGGGTATCAGGTTTTAGAACGTTTGGGCTTTGGCAGGAGGAAAAAATAAAGATGCAAAGTAAAAGGGAAATATAGACTGATATGCGTTTAATATACATTTATTTACCACTCCAATCAAAATCAAGTTAAAAAATAACTCAAAACAATCAACCATATTCCTATCCAAGCCATAATTAGTAAAAAATGAAGACTTGTATCCCTTGATAAATAGTCTAAATGTGAATTCTTAGATGTGCCTTCATTGGTGATTGTCTTTGTTAATACGTAAGCTTGACTAGTTTCCATCCTAAGTCTCCCCAACCATGAGAAACAGCCTATAAGAATAAACATTAATCCAATGTAAAATAACAAAGTTGAGAAATTATAATCATATTTCCACGAAGCAAAATAAGTCAATGCTATGACAATTAAAATAATTAATATGGATTTTGCCAGAAATATAAAGACTTCTTTAATAAAATTTTTCATATTTGCCATCCTTTATAATATTCTAATTATATTTTAAAACTTATTTGTAATTTTTTCAATAACTTGAATATATACCCACAAATATAGGCTGCCTTAATAGGCAGCCATTTATTGTTTTCTAAACTTGGATTTAATTATGTTAAATAATCCACCTCTATCTTCTATTATTGGAACATTAAAACTATATTTAGGAATAGTCAATATTCCAAGTTCATCAATGCCATTTTGATAATCCCTATATTCATATAGCTTTCTTTTTCCAAAAATATCAATAGTTTCTACCCAAATATAATTATTGTAGTTTTGGAAAAAATTAATAATATCTTCTAATCCCCTTATAGGTTGATTGTTAATTGATATTATAATGTCACCAGCAGTAATGCCCATCTTTTCTGCCGGCGAATTAGGCATGGAATCCAAAACAACTACCCCTTCTTCCATTCTTCTCCACAAAGGACGTCCGTTTTTTTCTATATATCTTTCATATAATATTAAAGCTTCATGGGCAAGTGGTGAAAAAATAGCTGCAATATAATTAAATATATATACTTTAGTAGCAACAAGTGATAAGCCAATCAAAATGCCGCTAAATAAAGCCAACAGAGAAGATGTTCTTTTAACCTTTGTTTTAACATCAGTGGAAATTGCAAAATCTCCATATCCAAGCATAGCAAATACAGGAACAGCCATAAATATAGCATTTCTTACGTCAATATTTGTTAATGTAGGCTTTATTAAAGGCCACCAATCGGGCGTTGTAATTAAATCCCCTTGTGGAATAGGACCAGCAGTTAAAAAGAAAAAAATAAGCGGAATCGGCCAAAACCTTTGAAGGACATATATTCCTGTAATTTCCCCATCCTTTTTTATAAATGCAGGAATAGCTGCCCTATGTCCATCAAACCACATTAAAATAGCTTCTATAAAATGCATTATACCCACGATAGCTAATAACGATGGAATATCTATTTTTATTAAGTTTATTATTTCTATAAATATATTAGATTTTATTATGCCCTTTTGAATTAAGCCTAGACTTATTAATAAAAATAAACTATATAATCCTCCTGAATATGACAAACATACATACCTTGGATTTATAGCCAAAAGAAGCAGTGAAATTAAAACAACTATCTGCAGTCCTACACTATTTGAAAATGTAATTCCTACTAACGTTATCAATATATTTGCAACTAATCCGGCTAAAAGCCCGGCTAATATTGCAGTCGTCATCATATCCTTAACGCTATATTTAAAGTCTCCATAATAAACTTCCCTTTGTAGTGCATACATTCTTTTATACTGAATATACAAAATAAATAAAAATATCCATGCAATCGGTTGAAATAAGAAACCAACAACCCCCTGTGCATAGGCCTTAATGGCAAAGTTAATCAATGTTAATAAACCCATATATAACCTCCCATGAATATTAATAAGCGGGTGCCTTAATGACACCCATCATATTTTAGACATCAACACTTCAATTGCCTTTTTTATTTGTGGATCCTCATCAATTGGCAACTGTTTATCCTTCAATTCCTTAGGTAAATCATAAACTATATCAGGCATAATGCCCTTTCCTTGAATACACTCTCCTGATGGAGTATAATATCTAGCAATTGTAACCTTAAGCCCTGTTCCATCCTTAAGGTCGATAATATTTTGAACAAGGCCCTTACCAAAGGTTTTAGTCCCAATTAATGTTCCTGCTTTAAAATCTCTAATTGCTCCTGATAAAATTTCAGATGCACTTGCACTTCCCTCATTTACTAATACGACTAAAGGCATATTTATATTTTGAGGATCTGATTTCCAAACATCCTTTTTGCCATTGGTATCTATCGTATAAACTATTGTTCCTTGTGGTAATATCATATCTGCAATAGCAACTGATGTATCTAAAAGTCCACCGGGATTATCCCTTAAATCAAGCACAAGTCCCTTTATGTTTTGTTTTTGTAATTTTTCAAAGGCCTTTTCAAACTCATCAGCAGTATTTTCATCAAAGGAAGTTATCCTTATATATCCTATATCTCCCTTTAAAACTTGGCTTTTTACTGTTTTTAAAACAATTATAGATCTTGTAAGCTCGTAGTCCTTTACTCCTTTTCCTTCTCTAAAAATAGTTAGAATAACTTTTGTTCCTTCCTTGCCCCTCATCATTGAAACGGCCTTTTCAAGTTCCTTTGCTGAAATTTCTTTTCCATCAACCTTTAATATTATATCTCCCGCCTTAATACCTGCCTTTTCAGCAGGACTATCTTCAATAGGAGCTATAACTGTCAATTTCCCCTCTTTTTCCCCTACAACTATTCCAACGCCACCATAGCTTCCTCTGGTTTGTGTTAAAAGATCCTCAAATTGCTGTTTATCTAAATAAACTGTATACGGATCTCCAATTGAATCAACCATCCCATTTATAGCACCTTCAATCAACTTATTCTCATCTATCGTCTTTTTATCCACATAATTGTTTTTTATAAGATTCTCAACTTTTAAAAGTTTATCATACCTTTTTATAAAATCATATAGATCCTTTGAAATAAGTCTTTTTCCACCAAAAAATGGTATGGGTAAAAGCACAACAAGGGATACAGTTATTAAATTAGTTATTATGATGGCAATTATAGCATTTTTTAACTTTATATTTTTATTCATAATTAACACCTCGAAAGTCAAGTCTTCTTTTGTTATTATATTATTTATTATATGTTTTTATAACGGCAAATTATTGTCCAACGATATAATAAGGTTCAGGATTTACAGGATCCCCATTTATTCTCACTTCAAAATGAAGATGCGGTCCTGTTGAATAACCTGTGCTTCCGGATTTTGCAATCATTTGTCCTTTTTCTACTTCCTGACCTTCCTTTACAAGAATTTTCGATAGATGGGCATAGAGGGATGTAACTCCTCCACCATGGTCAATAACAACAGTATATCCATAGCCATTAAGATATTGGGCAATAATTACTTCCCCATCAGACATAGCATAAATGGGAGTCCCACTTGGAATACCAATGTCTATCCCTGTATGCATTTTCCATTTTTTTAAAATCGGATGAAATCTATTACCAAAATATGATGTAACCTTAGGCATATAACCTATGTCGCTCACCTTTATTATTCCTGTTTTAGATCCAGAATATGATTTTGATCCCCCATTTCTTTGGGCAAGTTTTGCCTGAAGCTCTCTAATTTGTGCTTCAAGTCTTTTAGACTCTCTAAGTTCTTCATCAAGCAATCTTTCAAGTTCATTTTGATTTGCTTCTAGTTTTTTATAGTAGCTCTTTTGCTCTTCTGTTGCCTGGGCAAGTTCATATTTTTTATTCATCTGGTTCTGCTGAAGGACTAAAAGCTGCTTCTTTTGACTTTCAAGTCTTTCCTTTTTAGCCTTTATATCCTCCTGCTTCTCCTTCATTTCCTTTAAAAGATTTTTATCGTATTCAATAATCCTGTTAAAAATTTCATACTGCGAAATAAAATCGGAAAAACTTTCAGATGCTAAAAGAACATCAATATAGCCTACATTACCTTCTATATACAAAGCCCTAAGCCTTTTTGCATAAAGGTCCTTTTCTGTTTCAAAATCCTCAATTGCCTTTTCAAGTTCTTTATTGGTTGTTTCTATTTCATCCTTCTTTGATTTAATTTTATCATTCAAATCCTCTATTTCATTTTGAATTCTTGTTACTTTATTTTCATACTCTTTAATTTTTTGCATTACATCTTCTTTTTCATCCTTAATTTCTTCAATTTTACTCTTCAATTCCTTAATATTTGATTTTACTTCATTCAATTGTTTCTTTTTGTTTGTAAGCTCATCTGCTCTAACAGTCAATGTGCCTAAAAGTATTGTTAACAATAAAAAGCTGGCTATTCTTTTGTGCACTTTCGAACCCCCCATCGGAATTTTATAAAACAAGGTATCTTTTAACTGCTAAATAACTTCCAAAACCTCCAATCAATGCTCCCATTAGGATAAATTTTTGTAATATAAAAGATAAAAGGCTTTGAGCTGAAACAAAATTAAATAAAAGTAAATTCAAAGATACATTGTTTGTTAAGTATTGGTATGAGAAAAACAAAACTAAAATTGACAATACAGACCCTAAAAGTCCTAATAAAATTCCTTCGATTACAAAAGGCCACTTTATAAACCAATCGGTTGCCCCTAAATATTTCATTATACTTATTTCACGTCTTCTTGCATAAACAGCAAGTTTTATTGTGTTTGATATTAAAAAGGCTGAAATTATTGCAAGGATTCCCATAAGAAAATAGCTTGCAACTCTTACTATATTGGTAAATTTAATTAATTTTTCAACTATGCCTTTCCCATCATATATCTTTTCAATACCATCTAATTTTGATATTTCATATGATGCCTTTGATATAAGTTCGGGTTTCTCAACTTTGATTACAAAAGATTGTGGCAGAGGATTATCCATTTCAAATCCCTCTGCAATAGCTTTGTTTTCACCAAGCTTTTTCTTTAAATCCTCTAATGCCTGTTCCTTTGAGATATAAACCACTTCAGTTACACCTTTTATATTTTTAATATCTCTTTCAAGTTCCATCCTTTTTAGGGTAGTTACTTCATCCTTTAAATACACCTTTATTTCTAAAGTCTTTCCTATGCTTTCAGCTGCATTATTGACATTTAAAGCCAATATAAGAAATATACCTAATATAAATAGTGATGCTGCAACAGTTCCTATTGATGCAACAACCATAACCCTGTTTCTTGCTAAATTTTTAATGCTTTCTATAAAATAATACTTAATCCTTTTAATCTTCATATCCATAAACGCCCCTTTGTTCGTCTCTGATTATAACTCCCTTTTCAAGTGCAATTACCCTTTTTTTCATTCTATCAACTATATCCTTGGCATGGGTTACCATAACAATGGTTGTCCCACTTTTGTTTATCTCATTCAAAAGCTCCATTATCGCCCATGAATTATCCGGATCAAGATTTCCCGTTGGCTCATCACAAATAATTAAACTTGGGTTATTCGCAAGGGCCCTTGCAATAGCAACCCTTTGCTGCTCACCGCCGGATAATTGATGAGGATAGAGTTTTTCTTTATTAATTAAACCTACCAGAGCTAAAAGCTGCGGAACCCTTCTTTTTATATCCTTTGAGCTTACATCAGCAATCTCCATAGCAAAGGCTATATTTTCATAAACAGTCTTGTCCGATAAAAGTCTAAAATCTTGGAAAACCACCCCAATGTTTCTTCTATAATAAGGTATCTTTTTTCTTTTAAGCTGTGTAATATTGGTTCCATTTACAATAATTTCACCGTTTGTCGGTTCAATTTCTTTTAATAAAAGCTTAATAAATGTTGTTTTACCTGCTCCACTTGGACCAACTAAAAATACGAATTCTCCCTTTTTAATATTTAAGTTTATATTTGAAAGCGCTATATGATTATTTCCATATACCTTTGAAACATTCTTAAACTCTATCATACACACATCTCCTTGCTTCGACTTTTGTCCTACATGTATTATAGCACAAAATATTTTGTTATTTAACAATTTGCAACAAAAAAATTCCGACACAAAAATTTTGTGTCGGAGCATTAATCAAAACTTTTAAATCCCTCTCCAAAGACCTCATGGACATTGCTTACAGTTATAAAAGCCCTTTCATCGATATCTTTTATAAACTCCCTAAGTTTAATAAATTCTCTTCTACTTAATAAAACTACCAGCATATCCTTTTCTTCATTTGTAAAACCACCACGGGCATAATATATTGTAACTCCTCTTCCTAATTCATCTAATATGAATTTTTTGATTTCTTCATTCTTGCTGCTTATTATTTTAACTTCCTTTACAGTATTAATACCCTGTATCACCTCATCTATTACTGCACCGTTTAGTATAACACCTAAAAGAGCATACATACCCTTTTCAGCACCAAAGGTTATTAAAGCACCTAAAGTTACAACTAAATCTGAAATTAAAAGTGCTTTTCCAATGTTAAAATGGAAAAACTTATTTAAAATTTTAGCTATGATATCAGTTCCACCTGTTGAAGCATTCTGGTTAAAAACAATTCCCATACCAACTCCGGAAATTAAAATGCCATATATAAGTTCTAAAAGGAGATTATTTGTAAGAGGCTTTGCTATAGGGAAAAATTTTTCCATAACCCATATAATTCCAGACAATCCCAAGCTTGCATAAATGGTCTTCGCTCCAAAGCTTGGTCCAATCAATATAAATGCTACAATAAATAATATTATATTTGCAGCAAGCATAAAGGTTCCAACGGATATAGATGGAAAATAATAATTTATAACAATAGCAAGACCGCTAACTCCACCTGCAGCCAAATCATTAGGCACCAAAAAATATTCAATACCTGCTGCTACAAAAACTAATCCTATTGTTATTAAAATATATTCCTTAATTTTCTTCAAAGCTGTCCCTCCTTCACTTTTCTATTATATTTTGAATTACCATTCCAGCAACGTTAATAGCAATTCCAATAAACAATATAACAAATCCAAGATTTAAAACCTTAAAATGCTTTTTCCATTCATCTTCATAATTTAACGGCCTTGTAGCATCCCTCTGAATAAAAAAAGCTGCACTTAAAAAGAGTATTAAAATACCTATATAATAAAGAGAATTTTTGACACCATTAAACACTAAAAATGTATTGCCTTTATACACAATAAAACATATTGCCCAGGAAATAGACAAAATTATTAATGATATAGCAAACCCTATTCCCATAGCTTTTAAAGCGTCGTTAATGAATAATCTTATTTTTTTCATTTATTCATCCCCCCGTTATTATAGATATACCATATTTTTATAAGTTAAACAACTAGCTTATCGACAAAAAATCCGGGGAAAACCCCGGAATACTACTTTTTGCTCATCGCCTTTAAAGCGGCCTCTACTATATTTTCTGCAGTAAGACCATAATGTTTCATAAGTTCTGCTGGCTTTCCTGATTCGCCAAATGTATCCTTAACTCCAACCCTAACAACTGGTGCAGGTTTGTTTTCAGCAAGAACTTCACAAACAGCACTTCCAAGACCACCTATAATATTGTGTTCTTCGCATGTTACAGCGCAGCCTGTTTTAGCTACCGATTCAACTATTGCCTTAGCATCGATTGGTTTTATCGTATGGATATTTATAACTTCAGCTTCAAAGCCTTTTTCCTTTAGCATTTCATAAGCCTTCAGAGCCTCACTCACCATAATTCCTGTTGCAAAAATCGTTACATCTTTACCTTCTCTTAATTTAACTACCTTTCCTATTTCGAATTTATATGTATGTTCATCATTGATTGTTGGAACTGATGAACGTCCAAGTCTAATGTAAACAGGTCCAACGTATTCTGCTGCAGCCTTTATTGCTGCCATTGTTTCAACATCATCGCATGGAACAATAACAGTCATATTTGGAATTGTTCTCATAAGAGATATATCCTCTATAGATTGATGGGATGCTCCATCCTCTCCTACTGTTATACCGGCATGTGTTGCTGCAATCTTAACGTTTAAATTAGGATAACATATTGAATTTCTTATCTGTTCAAAGGCTCTTCCTGTTGCAAATACTGCAAAGGTGCTGGCAAATGGAATTTTACCGCATGTTGCAAGTCCTGCCGCAGTTCCCATAAGGTCTGCCTCTGCTATACCTATATTAAAAAATCTTTCTGGAAAAACCTTTGCAAAATCAGCAGTTTTTGTAGATTTAGAAAGGTCTGCATCAAGAACAACTACATTTCTATTTTCCTTTCCAAGTTCTACAAGAGCTTTACCGTAAGCCTCTCTAGTTGCTAAATTAGGCATTGTTTTCACCTCCAAGTTCAGCTAAAGCCTTTTCGCATTGTTCTTTGCTTGGTGCTGTTCCATGCCAACCTACAGCGTTTTCCATAAATGATACGCCTTTTCCCTTTATAGTGTTTGCTATAATCATTGTAGGTTTTCCTTTTACTGACTTTGCTTCATCAATAGCCTTAAATATCTCTTCAAAATTATGTCCATCAATTACAATAACATGCCATCCAAAGGCTTTAAACTTTTCATCAACCGGCTCTACGTTCATTACTTCAGTAACTTGACCATCTATTTGTAAGCCATTGTGATCTAAAAAGGCTGTTAAATTATCAAGTTTATAGTGAGCAGCTGTCATTGCAGCTTCCCAAACCTGTCCTTCTTCTATTTCTCCATCACCTAATAGTGCATAAACTCTATAATCCTTATTATCGAGCTTTGCTGCAAGAGCCATACCATTAGCAACCGATAGCCCCTGACCTAATGACCCTGTTGACATATCTACACCTGGTGTATCATTCATATTAGGATGTCCTTGTAGTATTGATCCTAATTTCCTTAATGTCATTAGATGGGACTTATCAAAAAATCCCTTTTCTGCGAGGGTAGCATAAAGAACAGGTGCCGCATGTCCTTTGCATAATACAAATCTATCCCTATCCTCCCATCTTGGGTTATTAGGATCCACCCTCATTTCACTAAAATAAAGAGCAGTCAATATTTCTACTGCTGATAATGAACCTCCTGGATGACCGGATGCTGATTCTGTAAGCATTTTAATGATGTCTTTTCTTAAGGTTACTGCTATTTCCTTAAGCTTTTGGATATCTCTCATCATCTTCCCTCCCTGGTATAATTTTACATATTGATAGGCACTTAAGAATAATCTTAAGTGCCCTATATATCAACAAGCCCTAAACTTATCTTAAGGGCATAATCCACCTGTTTCATCATTTCATCACTAATATGACCAAGTTTGTCCCTTAAGCGCCTTTTATCTATCGTTCGTATCTGTTCAAGCAAAATAACAGAATCCTTATTTAAACCATACTCATCGCTACTAATCTCTACATGTGTCGGCAATTTAGCCTTATTAATTTGAGATGTTATAGCAGCAACGATGACCGTCGGACTATATTTATTTCCAATATCGTTTTGTATAACAAGAACAGGCCTTACCCCGCCTTGTTCCGAGCCAACAACTGGGCTCAAATCAGCATAAAATATATCTCCTCTTTTCACCGGTTGAGCCATTTGAATTATCACTCTCCGCCAAACTTGCTTCATATTCGGCTAATTCTTCACATTCTAAAGTAATACCACATTCTGCAAGCTCTATATTTATTTTTCCCATTTCAACATAACCATTTTTCATAGCTTCAATCATTTCTATTCTCTTGCGCTCCTTTATATATGATATGATTGCTTCTCTTATTAATTGGCTTCTATTTTTGAAGGTATTTATATTTACAAATTCATCTAATTCATCTAGCAAATATTCAGGGAGGCTAATTAGGATCTTTTTATTATTTGCCATCGTATTACCTCCTAAAAACAATTAACCTATGTATCTTATAAATACTCACTTTATTATAACACTACTTTATAATTGCCACAAGTAGAAATATTTATACCTCTTTAACATTGTTTCCATGTTATTATAAAATTATGTCACACATAATTTTTTATTTTTACTATTTTCCCCTTCTCAACATAAACCCTTGGAACACGCTTTGAAACCATGCATAAAATTTCATAACTTATTGTTCCAAGCCTTTGAGCTAATACATCTGCATCGTTTTTAATTTCATTAAAATTCCCCATAATGATCACTTCATCACCTACATTAATATTTCCACAATCAGTTACATCTATCATGCATTGGTCCATACATATTCTACCTACGACAGGAACAAGAACACCGTTTACTATAACTTGTGCCTTTTGAAAAAATAGCCTTGTAAACCCATCAGCATATCCAAAGGGTAGTGTAGCAATCTTACTTCTTCTTTCTGTAATAAACCTTCTACCATAGCTTATTGGAGTTCCTTTATCAACTTCTTTGACATGAACAATTTTAGCCTTTAACGTCATTACAGGCTTTAGATCAACCCTATTAACATCAACTTCATTTGAAGGATAATAACCATAAAGCATAATTCCCGGCCTTACGGCATCAAAATAAGCCTCCTCTACATCTATAATCCCGGCACTATTAGCTAGATGCTTTAATTCAAATGTAATACCTCTTTCCTCTAAAGCTTTTATGGTCTTTATGAAACGATCTAGTTGCAAATTAGTAAAGGACTTATCCTTTTCATCTGCGGATGAAAAATGACTAAAAATTCCTTCTAATTTTAAGTTGGGCAGATTATTAATTTTTTCTATCTCATCTAAAGCCTTTTCGTTAGGAATAAACCCTACTCTTCCCATTCCTGTGTCAATCTTAATATGAATCTTTGCCACTTTATTTTGCTTTACAGCCTCATCTGATAATGCCTTTGCTAACTCAAAACTGAATACTGCCTGTGTAATATCATACTCTACAATTTCTTTTGCAAAGGTTGGAGGTGTAAATCCCATAACTAAAATAGGCCTTTTAAAGCCATTTTTTCTAAGTTCAATGGCCTCTGTTATTACTGCAACTGCAAAAAAGTCAGCACCTTCCTCTTCTAAAACCCTTGCAAGTTCCACAGCACCATGTCCATATCCATCTGCTTTAATAACTCCAAATATTTTTCTGTCCTTAACTAACCTTTTAACCTCCCTGAAGTTATGCCTAAAATTATCAAGGTTTATTTCTGCATAATATGGTCTTACGTTGTCAAACATACCCTTCCCCCCTGCTTTGTCTATTGTATTTTAAATAACCCCTCTTGAATTGTAGGATTATATTTAAACTCTTTGTAAACGATATTTACCCTTATGTTTTCCTTTTCATCATAAAAGGTCATTATCTCAGGTATTAAATTTACAGAATTAAAATATATCTCTACATATTTACGATAAGCACTCGATTCATCAAGCTCACTTTTTATCGTAATATATTCTTTTCCATCAACCCTTTTACTGCTAAAGATCGAATTTTCCTTTAAAAAAATCCTTTTGTCGATAACCCCTAAAAATATAAAAACATCATCATCTTTTAAATTTTCAAGAAAATACCTTTGTTCAATTATCGGGTGGTAGATTGTATATCTTTTTCCATCATATACCAATATTTTCCCCTTCAAAAAGGATGGAACAATTGTTTCAATTCTAATAAGATTGGGTTCTTTAAAATACTGAACCACTTTATAATGTGATACACCTTTGTTACCATATATATCTATATCTGCTTGTGTTGCATAGCTTTTCATATCTTGTAATCTCTTTTTTACGTCTTCATAGGCAATTTTTCTCGAACAAGATGTAAAAAAAACAAAAATAATTATAACCAAAAAGATAACTTTTTTATAGAACACAAAATCACCATAAATCTTATTTCAATAAAATATTATTCTAATTTTATACTGCCTATGTCTTTTTTAAATAAAAATCCCAAATTATCAACCAAATCCATAGCCGTTAATCCATAGCCATGCTTCTGATATGCCCTGTCTCCAGATATTCCATGAATAAAACTACCTAATATTGCAGCTTCAAAGGGACTATATCCCTGCCCTAAAAGTGAAACTAAAACTCCAGTTAACACATCTCCACTTCCTGCCGTTGCCATACCAGGATTACCAGTTCTATTTATATATATAAGCTCTCCATCAGTAACAACAGTGCTAGAGCCTTTTAAAAGAACAATTGAATTATACTCCTTTGCAAAACTTTTTGCTACATTTATCCTATTTTTGTTTATATAATCGATATCATAACCAGTTAATCTTGCCATTTCACCTGGGTGTGGAGTTAATATAACTTTAGATTTTGCCGATTTTAATATAGTTTTATTTCTTGATAGGACGTTAAGTCCATCCGCATCAATCACTAAAGGGCCTTCATAATGTTCTAAAATATATTGAAGTGGATGTAAAAGTTCATCAAAGTTCCCTATGCCAACTCCAAATCCAATAGCACTTGACTTTTGAAATAAAATATTTAAACTGTAATCGTCTAAAAATATATGTTCATGTTTCTCTTCACATGGAAAATATACTGCCTCTGTAACTAATGCCCCTACTCTATCCAAAATAGTTTTTGGAAAAACCCCGTAAACAAGTCCTGCACCACTTCTCAAGGCAGACTTTAAAGCAAGTATTATGGCTCCTGACATTTTATAATTACCACCAATAATTGCAACCTTTCCATAATCACCTTTATTAGTATCCAACCTTCTTTTTTTAATTAGAGATATTGGATATTCTTTATCACTTGTAAATATTTTAATACTTTGCTCTTCAATACAACTAACAGGAATACCAATTTTTTTAACTATAACCTTTCCAGAGGCTTCTTTACCTTCTAATAGGATATGGCCTAATTTTAAGCATTCAAAAGTTACTGTAATATCTGCAAATACACAAGTTCCCATAATACTTCCTGTATCGCTATTTATTCCTGATGGGATATCCACTGAAAGTTTCAACCTACCTTTATTAATGGCATCAATAACTTTTTTTAATTCCTCTTTAACATCTCCTGATAGTCCTGTTCCTAAAAGAGCATCTACAATAACGTCAGAATATCGTATGCTATTTTCCAGTTTGTTTAAATCATTATAAATTTTTATCCCCATATTTAATAAAATATCTAAATTTATCCTAGCATCCCCTTTTACCTTTTCAAGGTCTGGAAAACAAAAAACTTCTACATCATAACCTCTTATAAGTAAAAGTCTTGCAAGGGCAAAACCATCTCCACCATTATTACCCGTTCCACAAACAATTGTTATTCTTTTTCCATTTAATCTTTCTATTTCCTCCAAAAGACCATAAGCTGCATTTTCCATTAATATAATCCCAGGTATTTTATATTTTTCTATTGCCCTTTTATCTATTTCCCTCATCTCATTTGCATTAACAACCTTCATCTTATCCCTCCGCAACTGCAAAAGCAGTAGCATATTCTCTAGAATGTGATATCGATATATGGATCCTTTTTATCCCTTTTTGTTCTGAAATCTTTTTTGCATTATTATTCAAAACAACCTTTGGAACTGAATTTTCCTTTACTATTTCTATGTCAGTCCACTTAAAATTTAAAATACCTGTTCCTAAAGCCTTGGACACGGCTTCCTTTGCTGAAAAGTAACCTGCATAGCTTTCAATATTTTTTCCCTTTAACTCTTCTAATTCTCTTTCAGAATATATCTTTAGTAAAAATCTTTTATTCCTTTCTATAGCCCTTTCGATTCTTTTTATTTCAATTATATCTACTCCAACCCCAATTATCATACTCACCTTCTCCTTACTTAAATTATAAAATAAATTGTTGCAAAAAGCAAAAATATGGAGAAAATTCTCCATATTTAAGCTATTGCATATTTAATATATTTTTGTTTCAAATCCTCCTCAAAGTCAGAGGACCAATTATCGCATATTTCTCCAATTACATCAATCAAATGAATCGGCGATACTTGATTTCTTGCAAGTTCATCAATAAGCTTTACCATTTTTTCCTTGTATGGAGTAACAAATTCTATTGTTTCCTCATATAAAATTTCTCCAGTCTCCTCTACTACTTCTTCTGATGTTATACTTACACCATATCCAACAACATTAACATAATATTCCTTAAAATTTATTAGCTTGCTGGTTTCAACTAAGTAATATCTAAACAATATGTTTCTAAAATTATCATCAACCACATAACAGTGATAAAGCTCTGTTTTAATTTGCATTCTCCCCACCCCACATAATTTTCTTTTGAATAAATTTTATCATTTATCCCCTTAAAAATTTGTTGTAATTTAGGATGAAAAAACTAAAAAAATATTATAAAATGCGACACTATTCAACATAATTTTCCTCATTCTTATTATTTAATATTCAAATATACCTCCAAGTGATTTCTCATTTCTTCTGAGATTTTTCTATTAATAGTATTTATAAATATTTTATTACCTTCTATCTGGAATTGAAAATCTTTATATCCTTCTTTTGTTAAATATGCAGGTATATCTTCAGGTTTTTCGTTTTGGGCAAATAAAATTTTCTCTCCTATATACTCACCATCTACATAAACCTCATAGGAATCATGCTGAATTTTGCTGTTATTTATGTCGTTTACATGAAAGGCTATTGGCGGATAGGTGTTGCTTATAAAAACTTCATTAGTTCTATCTTTATCCATTTTGTCACCTCCCTGTTTTTATAGTCTGCCCAAAACTCTACAAAAAATGTAAGCAGAGGGATTTTACCCTCTGCTTAAAATATTTTTTACAAACTACACCGCCTTTTGGACATTTTCAACTTTTACTGATGACTTTTTATATAAATAATAATATGATAAACCAACTATTACTCCTCCACCAACAATATTCCCTAATGTTACTGGAATGATATTTGAAATTGCATGAGCTATATCTACCTTAGCAAGCTTGTCCGAATGAAGTTGTAATGCTTCTGCATAAACAGGGTTTAATTTTGCCAAAATACCTGCAGTAAAATAGAACATGTTGGCAACGCTGTGTTCGAATCCAGCAACTACAAAGGCCATAATAGGGAACCATATTGCAAATACCTTGGATATTATATCCTTTGCTGCATATTGAGCCCAAACAGCAAGACAAACAACTATATTACACAAAATACCGCTGAAGAAGGCAGTGGAAAATTTAAGTCCTCCTTTATATGCAGCAATCTTAATAAAATAGCCTCCAAGCTTCCCTCCGTTAGCATCAAATACCCCACCTGCATAGGCTAAATATGCAATTAAGATAGAGCCTATAATATTACCTAAATAAACGATTCCCCAGTTTCTTAAAACTTTAGTAAAGGGTATCTTCCCATCCTTATGTCCAACAAGCAATAACGTGTTTCCGGTAAACAATTCTGCACCGTTAAAAATAATCATCATAAGGCCAACAGGGAATATCGCTCCTGCAACAAATTTTGCAAGTCCATAATTTTCTATACTATGGGATGCTGCTGCAGCCGAAACTGCTCCAAGGGCTACATATGCCCCTGCGAAAATTGCACCTAAAAGAGTAGTATAAAAGCTTCCTTTAGATTTTTTCACGCCTACATTGATTGCCTCATCCACTATTTCAGGCGGCGTTAACATTCGTTTCTCCATATTATTCTCCTTTCAATATAGATTAAAAAAACAAACCTATTCAAAATTATACTTTATTTTTTATTCATATTCAATTTTTATTTTAGACCACAAAAAACATTATATTTGCAATTTCCAATGCATCCTAAAGATTTAAAATCATTAAAATTTGATTTTTCTATGTTTGAAAATATATTCTTAATGTCATTTAAAATAAACTCTAAATCTTCTTGACTATAATCAATCTTAACTATTTTACCTATATCAAGTAAGTATAAATAATTATTTATTTTCTTTAATCCTATCGATAAGTTATTTAAAAAAGCATTATAAGCATAGGAATAAATCATAAATTGTGGCCTGTAATGTTCAATTATTTTATTTATGTCCTCATCCCTCTTTATCTTGTTAGTCTTATAATCAATTATATTAATATTTAAGCTACCGTCCTCCTCAAAAATATCTACCCTATCTATTATCCCAAAAACGGATAAGCTACTGTTTGGTAGGGGAACTTTAAAGCTCAACTCTGCATCGCTTTTCACTTTATTACCACGACATAAAGACTTGTATTCTTCCTCTATTATTAGAAAATTATCAATATATCTTTCAACTTCTTCTTTTACTTCTTGGCTTTCAGCCCCTAATACCTCTTTAATTTTTTTTCGAATGCTATATTCTGCATTTTTAGTTAAATCTTCTAAAATACTGTGAATTAAAGTCCCCTTTTTCATGGAATTAATCAGTTTTATCCCCTCTTTTTCACTTAGATCCTCATAATAATCTAATAAATCATCTTGGTCTATCTTGGCTATATATTTAAAGTAATACTTTCTTGGGCACTCTTTATATGTCATATATCTCGAAATACTAATCGTAGCCTTAGATGAAAAATCTATTTTAAAACTTAACTTTTTACATAAATCTATCTTTTCTTCTGTTTCTTCGACTGGCATTTTTTCTTTTACTTTTTTAAAATTTTCAAATTGGCTTGTTAGATTTTTAAATTCATATAAATTTTTTTCTGTTAATTTACTTATGTAAGTTACTGCCTTTTCATCCTTTTTATATCCTGAAAGAGCTAAAACCCTTACTGCCCTTGTTGCTGCAACATAAAGAATTCTTAACTCTTCATACATTTCATCTTCATCAATCCTTTGCTTTATTTTTTTAAATAAATTATCTTCTACATCCTTTAATTCATGATAAACTATTATTCCATACTCATCATCATAAACAAAGTTTCCTTTATACTCATTTTTTAACTTTCTATCAAGTCCAGGAACAAAAACTACTTCAAACTCCAGACCCTTTGATGCATGGATAGTCATAATCTTTACCGCATCGCTTTCTTCAGTATCTAAAAAGGCTTCCCCCTCCTTTGTAGATATGGTTTTTAGATTGTTTATATAGTCTATAAAATCAAAGGGAGTAAAAATGCCCTTGCTGTCAAAATCTCTTACTATCTCAACGAACTTTTCAATATTTCTGTATTTTTGAATTCCTCCCTCTTGTGCTAAAAGTATCTCTTTAATTTTAAACTCTTCTATGACAGTTTTTACTAATCTGGTTGTAGTATAAAAAGGAACCAACTTTTTAATGTAATCTATTTGTTTTAAAATCGTTTTCGTTACATCATCAAAGATTTCCCTTGTTGATATCTTAGCTAAATCATTACCTTTTCTAATTTCATCTATTACCTCAACAACAAGATCATCTGATATTCCTACATATGGGCTCCTTAGAAAACCTAAAAGGGCAACTTCATCATTAGGATTATAAAAGTATTTTATGATATTTATAATATCCATTATTTCTTGCCTTTCAAAATATCCAATCCCACCAACTAAAGTATATGGGATATTGTTCTTTTTAAGTTCCCTTTCAAACTCATCTATATTGCTCCTATCCCTTAAAAGGATAGCAATTTCCTTATATTCAAACCCTTTCTCAATAAGTTCCCTTATCTTTTGGATAATATAACTTAGTTCTTCATTTCTACCTCTTGCACATATATTGTCGTTTTCACAAAAAACCTTAAGTTCATCTAATGTAACCTTTTCTGATTTTAATTTTTTCTTTATAATATCAGCCTCATTGCTCTTTTGATTAGAAGTCGTTTCCTCCTTTTCAAAAAAGCAAAAATCAAACAAGGCCTCCCCATCAATATTTCCAGAAGCAATCAATGAATCATAATTAGGTAGCAAATCATTAAAAAGTTCATTGATTATTTTAACTAAACTATCATGGGATCTATAATTAGTCGATAAAAGGAGCTTATCCCCATTCTCCTGAATTTTCTTAGTTATTTTATCAAATACTTTATAGTTAGTTCCTCTAAAAGCATATATGGACTGTTTTATATCCCCAACGACAAATAGCTTTCCATTTTCAATTTTTCCTTCATCATCAGCCACAAGATTATAAAGAATATTTAACTGAATATCATTTGTATCTTGAAATTCATCTACTAAGAAATATTTATATCTTTTTCTTAAAGCTTCCCTAACTTCTTTATAATCCGTCAAAAGTTTTAAAGAAAATATTTCCAAATCATTAAAATCCACAAGTCCCTCCTGAAGCTTAAAAGCCGTATATCTTTTATCAAGCTCATTAATTAGTTCCAAAAATAGGCCTTGAATCTTTTGATATTTATTTAAAGTTTCATTATTAATTCCATAAAACCTAATTAAATTATCACAGGTTATTTTCCTTACCTTTGTTTCAATATCATCTGCCTTTTCTCTAATTTTTTTATATATTTTTCTAACTTCAAAACCTAAAGCCCCACTCGAAACATAATCTACTCCAAATTCATCAAATAAAAAATCAAAGTTTTCAAAATATCTTTTATCCCTTAAAAACTCCTCTAGAATTTCACCCGTTAATTTCGATAAAATTGTTTCTGAATCAACCTCTTCGATTATCTGATACATCGGTTCAAGACCAATTTTATAATAATATTCCCTTATAATCTTGTCACAAAAGCTGTGAAAGGTTGAAATATTTGCTCCATCCAAATTTTCTTTGATTCTTTTTAATTTATTTTTTAAACTATCCTCACCCTTCATTAGAAACTGATTAACTAAATCTAATATCCTCTCCTTCATCTCAAGGGCTGCCTTTTTCGTAAAGGTAATAGCAACTATATCGTCTACTCCACAGTTTTCTTCTAATAAAATCCTTAAAAATCTCCTTGTTAAAACTCTTGTTTTTCCAGATCCTGCCCCGGCATGGAGGGCTATGTTTTTGTTTATATCAAGGGCCCTTGCCTGTTCATCATTTACCTCATAAACTTCTTTTATAAAATTAATATCCATAACATCACCTAACCTTTTGTGCTATTCTATCAAAATCAAATCTACACACACCTTCAAAGGGGCAGTTGAATTTACTATATTCTCTATTGTTAGGGCAATCAAGTGGAAGAATAAAGTCCCCATCTCTTATTTTTTCAATTCTTGCTTCAATAAAATTTTTCATTATATGTTCAAGGACTACATCGAGATTTTCATGTATTAAAGTGGCAGTAGAACCAGCAACATTTATTTTCTTCTTAGTTTCTTCAATAATGATCCCGCTGAATCTTGGTTTACCGTCCTTAGCCGTTTTGCTTATGCTGTAATATAAAAGAGCTATAAATTTTGGATTAAATCCTTTTTCTCTTAATATTTTTTCAACGACATAGGAATAAATTGCAATTTGAACATCAGTTCCCTTTAAGAGCCCAGGTAAATTCTTCTTTGAAACATCCCCTGTTTTATAATCATATATAACGAAATATCCTGTAGGTTCACCGTTAATTATTTCCATATCAATTCTGTCTATTCTCCCCTTTATCTTTACTCCATTTATAATATCATTTGAAATAAAGGAATGTTCTAATAAAATAGGCCTTAAATTAGCAGAATTTATAAATTCTATATCAGTTTTTAAAAAGTTTTTAATTACATCTAATATTTCTTGCTTTTTTCTTTTATATAAAATGTTTTCTTGAAAAAATCCCTTTTTGTTCATCAATATTTCAATTATATCCTCAATGAAATCTTCATCATATTCAATCTCATAGTTTCTATCAATAAAATATTTATAATATTCCTTTAAAACCTCATGAAAAATGTTACCTTCCGATATGCTTGAAAATAAATCATCCTCCTCTTCGTTCTCTATTTGAAGTAAATTTTCAACATAAAATTTGAATGGACAATTAGAATAATAATTTATTTTTGATGCATTAAAGGGGTATTCTTCATTAAAAATACTAGCCTTTTCCCTTCCAATCAAACCATCAAAATTAGAAAAACTTTTTTCTATCCATCTTAATCTTTCAATATATCTTCCTTTATCGATATGAGCTTTAATATGATGTAAATCGAAAGGTCCTGCTAAAACATCTTCAATTTCTTTTATATTTAAACCAATAGAATAACTGCTGATAAGTTCTTTTTTTGTATAAATATCAGTTGCTTTAAATCTAAATCTGTCCCTCATGCATCTTGCTCTTATTCCATTTAATTTCTTGTTTAAGTCTAATACAAATATTATTTCATCTAAATATTGAGATTTTATAGTATAGGAGCCATCCTCTTTTGATGTTCTATAACTCAAAACAAGTCCCTTTTTAGCTGAAGCGATAGATAGAATAAATCTTATTTTCTCCTTCTCCTGTTCAAAGGACTTTGTCCCCAAATTAACTCCAATGCTACTTAGCATTTCCTTTTCCTTTGTTGTATAAATACCTATAGGATTAATAGCCTTTGGAAAAATTCCTTCATTAAGCCCTAATATAAATACATAATCATAATTTGTTCCTCTAATAAGGTCTGGAGATAATACCTTTACACCATAGCTTGGTTTCGTTTTGATCGTTACTGTTGAATTTATTATATTCTCTTTAATTATTTCTAAAAAATCCTCAAAATTTATTTTATTTTCTACGAATTTATAAACATTTTGAAGGTCCTCTAATAATTCTAAAAAGCCTAGCAGGGCTTTTAGATCCCTTGTCATAATATCAAGATCGATTAATCCGCTATTATATGCATTTATTATTCTGTGTTTTATTTTAAGCTTGTCAATTAAATCAACTATATTATCTTTAAATTCCTTAAAATATCCCTCATCATTAAAATTAATTAAATTTGCAATGTCATCTAACAGAGCCCTTAATTGTATAAGCTTTTCTTTATTTTCGGCATCATTTTCAATAAGCTTATCAATGTATTCAGCTATGTTTTCTCCCTTAAAAACCTCCTTTAGGATTTGCCTTAAAACTTGTTTATCATCTATATCAAAGATATAAGGAGATAAAAGAATATCCTCTAACTTATTTGCATCATAAAATTCAATTTTTAAACTTATTAAATTTAAAATATTTCTAATAAGAGGAACATTAGATAGCTTTTCATGAACAGATAACATTACAGGAATTTCATATTCATCAAATATTTCTATAATATAATCTTCATAGTCTTCCATATCATTAGTTATTAAAGCTATTTTATCCAAATCCACCTTTTCATTTAATAAAATATCTTTTATCATTTTTGCAACCTGTCTTATCTCATCTTCTATACAGGGTGCATTTATTAATTTAAATGAATCTATTTCTATGTTTGTTTTTTCAAAGGTAAATAAAGATTTTGCCAACTTAGTAAATTTATTCTGAACATTATTATAATAAACATTTGCTCCTATTTCTCTATAAACCCTCAAGATTTCATCATTAATAAATGTTTCTATAGTATTAGTTTTCAGGGGAATTTTCCCATAGAACTCAATGGACGGATAATTCTTCTTTATTGCTTTTAATAACATTTCTTCATTTTTAAAAATATCTAAATATCCGTCTAAAAATATAACGTCAATATCCCTTAAATAATTTGAATAGGGGATATTGTCTATAGCCTCCTTTATTACATCATCCATGTCATAAAGATTCAGCTCTTTTAGTTTTGAATTATAAGTTTTATAAACCTCATATACATCCTTCGATTTTAGTTTTATTATCTCATCATCGATTTTATTAACCTTTTCTAGAAATTCTTCAGATGTTAGATTTGCCTTCTTTATTTGCCTTATAGTATTATAAATGCTGACAACAAACCCTTTTTTGTCTGATACCTTTTTATAATACTGAACAATATCTGAATTGCTTTTTAATATCTCCTCTAAAATAACAATAGATGAATCTGTTGAAATCAGCTCCTTGGATGTTAATTTATCCTTTGCTATATTTCTTGCAAGGTCATCAAAGGTTATAACATCTATGTAAAATAAACCACCTAATATTTCAATTATACTTTCTCTAACAGAAGAAATAACTTCCCTTGATGGTGCAAGATAAATTGCCCTTTTACCATTTTTCACCGTTTGAATAACTCTTTCCAACATAAAACCACCCTCCAATCATATTTTAATATAACTGGAAGGTGGTTGGCAAAAGAATAATTTACCTTGTTATCTATAAAATTTAATTAAATAAGTCTGTTCTGGTTTTAAATTTACAACTATTAAACCATTTTCATAAGCAATTTCACTTTCTTCTCCATTATTAAAAATAACCTCAAAATTATTAAAATCTCCAATTGTTAATAATGGAATATAAATGGTTCTTTCCTCTTTGTCTTGGGAATTTATAAAAATTATAGCTTCATCTTCGTTAAATCTTGCATAGGATATTGAAGAGTCATCGGCTGTTAAAATTTTAAAGGATCCATCAATTAAAACTTTTTCTTTTCTTCTTAATGCGATTAGCCTTTTATATGTTTCATAAATTTCCTTATCCCATTTTTTCTCATCCCAATTAAATGGATATCTGCAATTGCTAAGATCCCCTAAATCCCCTTCAAGTCCAATTTCATCACCATAATATATACAAGGTATTCCTATAAAGGTAAGAAGCATAACTATACCCGTTAATATATTTTTTCTACTTATAGTAGGAGAATTGTGGAACCTGTGAACATCATGGCTGGATAAAAGATTAAATTGCATGCCTTGTATTATATAAGGAAGCCTTGCAAAATGCTGCATAACCTCCTTTGAAAAATTGATTCCATTTTTAGTCTTCATAGGATTTTTTATTTTCCAGCCTGTAAAAAGATCATTTTCCCCTAAATATTTTCTAACCGGTCTAAAGAATCCAAAATAATTCATGATAGAGTCCCACATATCCCCCTGTAAATACTCCTCTGCATCCGTCCAATGTTCAGCAATCAAATATGCATCTTTGTTTAAGGTTTTTAATTCCCTTCTTATTTCCCTCCAGATTTCCCTATAAATCGTGCTTCCTTTGACTTTTGCAGTATAGTGTCCAACATCAAATCTCCATCCATCGATACAATAGGGCTCCGTTAGCCAATACTTCAAGACGCTTTTTTCATCTTTATATATCGCATTCCTGACTTCAGGATTTTCATATTTTAAAACCGGTAAGCTTTTTACTCCACACCATGATTCATAGTTTTCATCATCATAAAAATAATAAAAATCCCTTTTTTCTTTAAACCAATGATGGGTATCACCGGTATGATTTATAGATATATCTAATATTATCTTCATGTCTTCCTCATGAAGTTTTTTATTTAATTGCTCTAGAGCCCTATTACCCCCAAAGTGTTTATCTACGCTAAAATAATCGGCACAATCGTATTTATGATTTGATGGTGCTTCAAATATGGGGTTTAAATAAAGAGCATTTACACCAAGCTCCTTCAAATAATCTATTTTTTGTGCAATACCTTCAAGATCCCCACCAAAAAAGTCTAAGTTACCATATATTTCATATTTACCTGGCTTGTCTTGCCAATTCATCTTTTTAGAACTAAAGCCTCTATATGTATATTCTCCATCCTTTACATCGTTTTCAGTGTTTCCATTATAAAATCTATCAACAAATATTTGATAAAATATAGCATCATCAACCCAGCTTGGCTTCTCAAAATCAGCAATTAATTTAAAATCATAATCTTCCGTTATAAAATGTTCAAATAACCCCATTTGATTATAATAGTAAACATTATCCCTCGTGCATAAGATAAAATGGTATTTTAAAACCGGCTCCTCTATTTTTATTCTTGTCCAATAATAAATAAAATTACCCTTTATATCTTTTTCTTCTAATTCAACAACTCTTTCCTCTCCATTTAAAGTATACCTTATGTAAGCCTTCTCTACAGGTGAATCCTTGAGCATCCTAATTGAAATAGTTATCTTTTCATTCAACTGAGGTAAAGGATTGCTAACAAACCTTATTGAACCATCTGAAAAAACGCTATCCATCCAATTTACTTGCATAATAATCCTCCTTTGCAATCGTTTGCATTTATATTATAACATATAACAAAAATAATAAAAACTTTTTTATTGTTGACCATATTTGTCCAATATTTTACAATGATATTGTAATAATTTTCTAAAAAAGAGAGGGGATAAACATGAGGTGGTCTTTGGATAATCTTTATACTTCCTTTGAATCCCACGAATTTTTACGGGATAATGAAATTGTCGTTTCAATGATCGAAGATTTAAAGGAATGGGCAAAAAATAACTTGAACTCTTCAGAAAATGCTAAAGAAAAAATTGAGCACTACTTAAAACATTCCAATACGCTGGGAGATCTTGTATACAAAATAATGGCCTATGCTGAACTTTCTCTAAGCGTTGATGCAAAAAATCAATCCGCATTAAATTCCCTTGAAAAAATTGAAAGGATCATTACTGAAGCTACAGAACCTGAAGTAATATTTAAAAGATGGCTAAAAACGATAGATAATTTAGATGATGTCATTAATTCATCAGAATTTATAAAGGAACATGAATTCCATTTAAAGGAGTTACTCAATCAATCAAAACATATGTTATCAGAACAGGAAGAAATAATCATCGCTAAAATGAAAAATACTGGTTCAAATGCCTGGGCAAAACTTCAAGAATTTTTAACATCAACCCATCTTGTGGAAATCAGCTTAAACGGTGAAGACAAAAAACTTCCACTTCCTGTCGTTAGAAATATGGCCTTCAGTGAGGATCCTTATATAAGAAAAACTGCATATTATGCTGAATTAAAATCATATCAGAAAATAGAAAATTCCTCCGCAGCAGCCCTTAACGGCATAAAGGGAGAAGTTATAACCTTAGCAAAACTTAGAGGATATGCTTCACCTCTTGAAATGACCTTAGATAGCAGCAGGATGGATCTTGAAACATTAAATGCAATGCTTGAAGCTATAAAAGAATACCTTCCTTACTTTAGAAAATATCTAAAAAAGAAGGCTGAATTATTAGGCCATAAAAACGGATTACCCTTCTATGATATTTTTGCACCTATTGGCAAAGTAAATATGAAATTTAGTTATGATGAGGCAAGAAAATTCATCGTAGATAACTTTAGAAAATTTAGCGAAGAACTATCTGAATTTGCAGATAACGCCTTTGAAAACAAATGGATAGATGCAGAACCAAGGGAAGGAAAACGCGGTGGAGCATTCTGTTATAATCTTCATCCTATAAAGGAAAGTAGAATACTTGCTAATTTCGATGGCAGCTTTTCAAATGTGACTACCCTTGCCCATGAGCTTGGTCATGCCTATCATGGCAACTGCCTAATGAATGAAACCTTTGCAAATTCACACTATCCAATGCCAATTGCTGAAACTGCTTCTATCTTTTGCGAGAATCTAATTATAGAGGCTGCCCTTAAAGTTGCAACAAAGGAGGAGAAAATAGTTATACTAGAAAATTCTATTCAAAGCTCCACCCAAACAATAGTTGATATATACTCAAGATTTTTATTTGAAGATGAACTTTTCAGAAGAAGAGAAGATCATTACTTGTCCGTTAATGAATTAAAAGAAATAATGTTAGACGCCCAGAAAAAAGCCTATGGAGACGGTCTTGATCATAATTATCTACATCCATATATGTGGGTAAACAAACCCCATTACTACTATGCTGACGCTAACTACTACAATTTCCCTTATGCCTTTGGTGAACTTTTCGTAAGGGGACTGATTGCAGAATACAGAAGTCGCGGTAATAGCTTTGTTGATGATTATAATAAGCTTTTGTCCTTAACAGGTAAAAACAATCTATATGACCTTGGCAAAATAATGGGCTTTGATCTTCATTCTAAAGATTTCTGGAGAAAATCTTTAGAAATGATTAAAGAAGAAATAGAAGAATTTATTTCCCTTGTAGAATAAAAGGCTGCTCAGCAGCCTTTTATTCTACCTCCATGCTTTAAACTTTTTTCAATATTTCAAGGTCACTAATAAAATTCAAATTGCTGAATATCTCAAGATATTTTGAAAAACTTCGTGCTATTTTTTCTTCTACTATGAAATAGTTTGATTTGCTTATTATATCAATAAGTTTATATCTACCTTCCTCTAAACTCCTTTTAAACAAAGGAATCATATCATCAGAATAAAAGGCATATAACGGTTCTACCCAATTCCCCTTTTGTGTTAAAATACAATCATATTTATTTTCCTTTATCAATCCCTTCATGTAACTTATATATTCTAAATTAACAAATGGCATGTCACAGCCTATAGCAAACAAATATTTTGATTTTGAGTATAATAGAGCTGTATAAATTCCTCCCGCCGGACCACAATCTTTATATTCATCCACATAAACATTTTTATAATTAGGAAACCTACTCTTATCATTAGTTACTAATATAACTTCTTCAAAGGCTTGTGAAAGCTTTTCAATTATTATATCTAATAATAGCCTGTCTTTTACTTTAATGCTACATTTATCAAATCCCATTCTTGTGCTTTTCCCACCACATAAAATGGCTGCTGTTCCTAGTAATCTCATCGGATCCTCCTTTAATAAGTCCGAATTTAGCTTTGCTGCACCAAAGAACATACTAATTGCCAAACCAGCCTTTCATTTAGAAAGGCTATATATATTTCTTTATCTTCTTAAAGTAGCAACTATTCTTTCAGGCTTTAGCAAAAGTTCAATGGCATCTAATATATCATTAACTGCTATATCTGCTTCGAATAGTGCTTTTACGCAGCATCCTTCCTTTCCTATAACAGCTATTGATAGTGCACTTACTTTAAACATCTCAACATCATTCATTCCATTCCCAATAGCAACAGTTAAATTACCTCCTATTTCATCTACTATTTTTTTCTTGTTTATTGCTGCATTATGATTATCAAAAATCTTTAAATCAATTGGTAAGCCTTCTAATCTTTGTTTTGCACATCCATAAGTATCTGCTGTTAGAACAAAAATATTTAATCCTATTTCATGCAATTTTTCTATTTTTTCTTTGACTTCGCTTCTTATTATTCCATCTTCAGCAATTGTTCCATTATAATCAAATACGACATTTTTAATCTCTATCTCTTTCCATCCCGGAATATTAACTTTTAACATTATATCACTCCCCATATTCTTTTGCTTTGTAATAACCTATTCTATCAATAAATTTATGTAAGCTTAAAGCTAAAAAGCCACCAATTGCCCCCGAAAAAATAGAAGGAGCAAGCAAAAATATTTTATTACCAATATTAGGCGTAAAAATTAACATAGCAATAAAACTTCCAATAAAATTTGCTGCAGCACCCGATAATATTGACTTTACAAGTTTGGAAGTTCTGCTCATAAAAATAAAATCCACTGCAAGGCCAGGAATAGTATAACCCACAAATACCCATAATCCCCATTTTCCTGCTACCCCTAATGCTAATGCAAGAACTGCTTGAAGAAGGGAAAATAGAGTAGCTGAATACCTTTTATTAATCAAAAGGGCAATAAACACTACCCACATCATATAAAAAGCTCCCATAACAACTCCTGCAATTGGGAGTGGTGCCGCCAATGCCTTTAGATAAGGCTTTGTAACTATAGAAATAGCTGCAATTAAAGAAATTAAAATCATTTCACTAACGGTAAATTTTCCCCTCATATTTATCCCCCTTTATAATTGTTATAACGGCACATTTTTTTGTATTTAAAAGTAGGACATAACCACCATATTTTAGCATATGCTCTTTAATAGTTTTAAATAAAAATTTTTTATCCAGCTTAATGTTAAGCCTTTGACAAATAAATTCATAAATATCTTCATCCTTCTCAAAGGATTTATGAAAATCTACCTCAGAGAAATTTATGATAAATGGGCTTTCATAATCTAAGAGCATCTTAACTAGATTTAAATATGGTTTGTTTTCTTGAATATTAATATTTAAAGCTTCCAAAACCTTATTTAATCCAAATTCATATTCCTTGCTTAAAGTTTGAGTAATTACAAATATGTATTTATTAGTCTTTTCATAAAGTTTTTTAAACTGCCTTTCTTCTTTAAGGGAGTTAGCCGCAAATGCACAGATAGCAACATCACAAAGGGGTGGTTCAAAGGTCTCCCATGGCGATAAATGGCATTTAATATTATTTAGATTTTCTTTTTTTATTCTATCTATAAGGGCATCAAACATGTATATCGATGAATCTACAGCAACAACCTCTGCACCAAGCTTCGCAACAGGAATTGAAAAGGTTCCAGGTCCACTTCCTATATCTAATACCGTTAAATTATGAAAATTTCCAACTATATCCTTTATATACTCAAGTATTTTCTTAGGATAATCGTTTATATCAAGATTTATATCCCTTAAATATTCTTCCACACTTTTTTTATCTATATTGAAGGTTCTTTTGCCTTTAATAGGTATCCCTAATGATTTAACATAGCCTATTATTCTATTTAATAAAAAATCCCTATTTTCCAAAGTCACTTCAAAAACAACAACATCATCCCTCTGTTTTATTTCACTTATAAATTCTGAGCTACATTTTTTTAAAACTCCAATTACAGGCTTATTACTATCAAGGGCTCTAAAAATCTGCCTTTTAAACCCCTCCGATTTAGATTCAAAAAAGCCAATCTCATCCATAACTATGCAATCTCTATTCTTAAGGCTCTTATCTATTATGTCCACACCAACTGATTCGAAAACCTCCTCAAAAATTTGAGGCCTTAAACTCTTTAAATCAACTATCCCTATTATATTATTAAAACTTCCGTCATAAAGTGAAATCATATCAAACTTGATTCCATCTTCACATGTAATCTTTTTTTCATAATATCCTCCTATAGAACAATCAAGGAGGTTTAAAATTTTAAACAGCAGCGTGCTTTTACCTATTCCCTTCTCCCCTGTCAAAAAAATATTCTTCATCCCCATCCCCCATTTAACTTTTATACTTATATATTTCTACAAAAATTATCAAATTCCTTCAAAAAATAATAAGGTCTGCTTTTGCAGACCTTATTCAAATACCTTAACAAGCTTGTTAAATATATCTTGATTATCTTTAATCCTATTTTCATTTCCTAAAACGCATATATATTCTTGCTTTATTACATCTTCGATAACATTTTTTAAGGATTTTATGCCTTCTAATTTAGCATCTAATACTTCTTCTCTTTCTTTTTGAATGTCCTCTTGGGTTATTCCCCTCATATAATTTTCATCAGATATTCTGCCTTTAAGGAAAGGATTTAATGGAAAATCTAGCTTGCTCATTGTTCCTATGATATATTTCGTCATTTCCCTATCGTCTATTTCTAAGCCTTCTATAAATTTTACGGTATCATCATAAGCTTTAATCGTTTCTTTTAAATTAGGATCCCTATAGGAAGCAAAGGTCAATGTTCCGTTTCTTTCGATATTCATAAAACATCCATAGGCTCCACCTTGAACTCTTACTTTATTCCACAAATAGTCAAGGCTTATAATTGTCCTTAATACCTGCATTGTTCCATTATATTGATATCCAAGCTTTCTATAATTATATCCCTTTGCCACGTATTGGACATTTGCCTGTGTCAATAAGCCTTCATTATCTTTGCTTAATTCTACATCAAGGTTTGTCTTTTCTAATTTATCCTTCTTAAGATCCTTTAAAATATATACTATGTTGTCTTCGTAAAGCTTAGCATCCCTCTCTTCACAGGTTAAGCTGAGTAATAAATTATTTATGTTAAATATCCTGTCCTTAACCTTATAGAGCTTATTAATCAAATCATCATAAAAATCATCAAAATTCTTTTCTAAATTTGCGATAAACTTATAAAACTCTAATCCATTCATAGTTTCATTGATTTTTGCTGCCTTTGAAAAATAGGAAGTAAGCCTTTTAGATGCAACGGTATGGCCCTTCTCTATAATAACCATTTCAAGTCTTGATTTTGTTTGTTGAATTATTTCTTTAATCTTCTTCTTGTCATCAAATTTAGTTCTATTAATTATTTCTCCAATAAGCTCCAACATTCTTGGTAATTTATCCATCAGTGCCTTTGACTCAATTACGAATATTGGCTTAAATTCATCAATATTATTTATTTTTTCTATTATTTGCGGATAATACTTAATTCCACCAATATTAATATCTATTTCCTTTGCAAGTTCTTCATATGAATAGTTTTCTGTTGAAAGTTTGCCAAGTAGTGTTGAAAGAAGGGAAGCATAAGGCATAAGCTCAATCTCAACTTTATCCATATCAAAGTAAAAATTAGTATAGGCAATTTTATTTGTAAATACCGGATGGAAAAGCAATTTACAGCCTTGAATTTCTTTTTCAACAAGGGGCAATACATCAGCCTCACGTTTTATATCGCTAATAGAAAGTAATGGAATTGTCTCAAGGGCTTCCCTTGGATCCGGAGTTTCCTGCCTTTTAAGAAGGTTTTTGGTGTTTTCTATTATCCTTTCAAGCTCCTCATCTGTCATTGACTCCTTTATTTTTTGTAGCCTTTCTTTAAGGGCATTTTCCTTTTCCCTTAGCATGCCCTTCTTTGGTTTTAATATTAAAACCGAAGCATGCTTATTATTTAATAAATACTTTTCTATTAACTCCTCAAAATACCTTCCCTTTGCTCCATCTTTAATGTTTTGAAGAGGAGCATCATATTCTAAATATGCTGTCGGATGGGCATCATATAGCCAACTATTCATAAGTTTAATTCCATATAAAAGTCCTTTAGGTGCGTATTCGTGTTCCGCTTCCCTCATTTGAAATTCTATTTTATTTATGGAAGCTTCTATGAGTTTTTTGTCAAGTCCATCTTTAACAAGCTTGTTAAGGGTTTCAAAAACTACCTCTTTAAATTTTTCCTTTTTATCTATCTCTGAACCCTTAACAATAATGCTAAACATAGGCTGTAGAATGCTTCCTTCAAAGCTACCAAATACATCCTTACCTAACCCTGCATCTACGAGTGCCTTCTTTAGTGGTGATGCAAAGGTGCCAAGAAGAATGTGCTCTAGTATCTCTAAAGCCAATGTCTCCTCAACGTTTCTTGCATCGCCGGTCACAAAGTTTAAACTTAAAAATGTTTTCTCTTTTGTGTCTTCATCATCAGCGATAGGATACTCCATTTCGATTTCTTTAATATCTTCAAAGGGCGGTTGAAAATCTATTTCTGAATATATTTCTGTCTTTTCAAAATCCTTTAAATACTCGTCTATAAATTGAAGTTCCTTTTCAATATTGCCGTTTCCATACAAATAGATATAACTGTTTGAAGGATGATAAAATTTTTTATGAAATTCAATAAATTCTTCATATGTTAACTCTGGTATATGGTCTGGGTCTCCTCCAGATTCGTAGCCATATGTAGTATCTGGAAAAAGAGTTTCACTTATCTTTCTAAAGAGAATTGATTCTGGGGAAGAAAAAGCTCCCTTCATTTCGTTATAAACTACTCCCCTTAAGGTTAGCTCATCGTTTTTGTCAAAAAGTTCATAGTGCCATCCTTCCTGCATAAGTATCTCAGGAGTTTTATATATGTTAGGATAGAAAACAGCATCAAGATAAACATCCATAAGATTAAAGAAATCCTTCTCATTTTTGCTTGCAACAGGATACATTGTTTTATCAGGATATGTCATAGCGTTTAAAAAGGTCTGCAGGGAACCTTTAATAAGCTCAACAAAGGGTTCCTTTACCGGAAATTTTCTTGAACCGCACAAAACAGAATGTTCAATAATATGAGGAACTCCTGTGCTATCGCTAGGTGGAGTTCTAAAAGAAATCGAAAACACTTTATTATCATCATCGTTATGAATTTTTAAAAGTCTTGCACCAGTCTTTTCATGTTCAAATATGTAGGCCTTTGAATTAATTTCTTTGATATCCCTTATTTCTAAAAGTCTAAATCCATGATAAACTTTATCAATTTCCATATTTTACCTCCTCTTGCTTAAAATTATATTGTATATTGGCAGGACATATAAATATACGGCATATATTATAAGTCCACTATTAACACCCATTATACTTGCCGGAACTGCTCCAGCTATGTTCCAAGGAATTAAAGGTGCAATGACTATGGCGGAATTTTCTATATCAAGGGCCAATTTATATTTATCCTTATAAAGACCTTTAGCAAATTGAACAGCAAGTATAACCGCAAGGGCTTGAGTAAAACCTATCATAGAAGTAATAATACTTACCATTATTGTAGAAGGAGTATTACCAATTCTTTCGCTTAATCTTGCAATTCCTCCCTCTATTTTTTGTAGCATTTTTGTTTCCTCAAATATTCCACTATAGGCAGAGGATAAAAATACAATCATGGACACCTTAAGCATTGATAAAATCCCTCCGCCTTTAATTATCTGTGCTACTAAATTATTATTGTCTATTTTAAATCCAAATATCATATATTTTAATGTTTCAACTATATTCCTATTTTGAACAAAAACATCTAAAAATATAGCTGCAATAATGCTTACAGATATCGATTTTTTCACATCCACCTTAAATAAGGATAAAATTATAATAATTATGGCAGGAAGTAATAAATATGGCGTTAATATAAACTCCTTACTAATGTCCTTAACAATATTTTTATTCACCATAGATATGTTTAAATTTATTGATAAAAGTAAATATATTAAAATTGTAATAACTGTAGGGATTAATGAGTTTTTAATCATATTTTTCACATTAACATAAAGCTCTGTTTCAGTTAAATTTGCAACTAAGTTTGCACTTGAAGACATAGGCGAACATCTATCACCAAAAAAAGAGCCCGAAAGAATTGCTCCTGCTGCTAAATTGATGTTTATCCCTGCCCCCTTTGCAAGGATTATAAGTGCTATCCCAATTGTTCCTACCGTTCCAAAGGCACTTCCTATTAAATATGATGTGATGCTACAAATTATAAATGTATAAACCAAGAAAAATTTAGGATTCATGAATTTAATCCCAAGATAAACGATATAAGGAACAACACCGGAGGATAGCCATACCCCCATTACTGCTCCTATTAAAATAAAAATTTTTATAACTACCGTTGATTTTTTTCCACCTTTAAATATCATTTTTAAGATTTCATTAAAAGAAAATCCGAGCTTATAAGAATAAAAAGAAAAAAGTAAAAGACCTATGATTAAAGGATAAATTATTGATATATTTAGAAGCATCGAAATAAAGATAAATATAAAAAGCAGCAAAAATATAAAGTAAACCATTTTATCCCCCTTAGTTAAACATCTATTCCTGTTCTTATTCCTACAAAGAAAAATTCTGTATGCCTGCAGTCTTCGCAAACATAAACGTTAAAAACTATAGCCTCTTCATAATCAATAATCGTTGATATAAAATCTCTATATTCCTTTTGGGTATCAAATCTGTATTCCTTTAAAAATTTCATCTTCCCACCACATCTTAAACATTTTAAATTTTCATAGTCAACTTTTGCTGGATCCTTTTCATCCGTCAAAGCTAAATTTTCTTCATTCCACCATAAATACCTTGCTTCTTCGTTTAAAATTATGTCCTCGAATCTAACATGATATGGATAATAACTTTTAGGATCTATCTTATCGATGTATCCTATTCTATTTATGAATATTTTATCTATCCCCTCCCCGACAGAAAGGATCTTAACTTTATCTCCCACTTTAAACATAAAATCCCCCCTTCCATTTAAAATTATTATAAACCAATAAATTCCATATCTCAACATTGTTTTAGAGCTCAACCGTTATCTTATCTATTACATTTATTTCATCTAATTCTATACTACATCTATATGCTATAACTTCAACACCCTTTTCCTTTGCTTTTTTTAAAGTTAATGCAAATTTTTCATCCATCTCCTTATATGGCGTAAAAAGATTTACAAAATCCATAAAGGCAACAAAAATAATTTTAGCCTTATAGCCTAATTCAACCGCCTTTATAAGCTCCTCAATATGCCTTCTTCCTCTATCGGTTGGAGCATCTGGAAATTTTGCAATGCCATTTTCCTCAAAGGTAGCACATTTAACTTCAATAAATGTCTTTTCATTTCCATCTATAAAAAAATCAAATTTACTATTATAAAAACTAACCTCCCTTTTTAAAACTCCCTTTTCTAATTTAACTACATTCTCCTTAATGGCACTTTCTAGCACCCTGTTTGCCATAGCAGAATTTATACAAACTAACCCTTTATTCTTTTCAACAAACATCAATGTCCACTCGGTTTTCCTGTTTTTATTGTTGCTTCTTACCAAAAACACTTTGGCATTTGGAAGTAAAAGCTCCCTTAATCTGCCTGTGTTTGGCACATGGCAAAGTATTTCTTTTTCTTCTATTTCAACTATGGCTTCAAACCTATTTAGCCTTTTTATAAATCTTCCTTCTATCTTTTCTCCTGGTATTTTATATCCCATCCTTATGCCTCCTAAACTATTTTTCTAAAGAATATCAGCCACCTTTTAAAATGTCAAGTTTAGGTATTGATTATTTACAAAAAAAGGTATATAATATAATTGACCATATGGTCAATTATATTAAAGGGGTGATTTAATGTTTATTCAACTTCACAATGTAAACAAAGAATTTACAAGTGGCAAAAATGTAGTCTTTTCCCTCAGAAACATTTCTTTTAATGTAAACAAAGGACAAATAATTACAATTCTTGGTCCATCAGGTTCAGGAAAATCAACACTCTTAAATCTAATCGGAGGAATTGATAGGGTTGATAGCGGAGATATTTTAATTGGGGATATGAATATTTCTAAGCTAAGTGATAAGGACCTAACTCTTTATAGAAGAAACAAGATAGGTTTTGTTTTTCAATTTTATAATCTCATTCCCAACCTTAATGTTTACGAAAACGTAGAGGTAGCTGCAAATATAAGCAAAAACCCCCTTAGCCTTGAAAAAGTATTAGATTCGGTCGGTATGCTAGATAAAAAAGATAAATTTCCTCAGGAATTAAGCGGTGGAGAGCAACAAAGGGTTTCAATTGCAAGAGCCCTTGCTAAAAATCCCGAAATACTTCTATGCGATGAGCCCACCGGTGCCCTTGACTTTAAAACTGCAAAAGAAATATTAATGCTACTTGAAAAAATAAACAAGGAATACAATACTACAATATTCATCGTAACCCACAATACTGCAATAAGTGGAATGGCAGATAGAATTATTAGATTAAGAAGTGGTGAAATTGTGGAAGACAAGGTTAATTCAGCAAAAATTTCTGCTGAAGGAGTTGAGTGGTAATGATTTTAAATAAAAGAATTTTTAGGGTTCTGTTAAAGCAAAAGGCTATTTATATAGGCTCTATAGTGCTTGTTATGTTAAGTTCTTTGCTTTATTCTAATTTAAATATTGCAATGAAAAACGTTGAGAAAAACAAGGATTTATTTTTAGAAAAAACTAAGGTTGAAGATGCAAAGGCAATACTGCAAAGGCCTATCGATGATATAAAGAAGCTTGAGGACAAATTTAATATTTCCATAGAGGCAAGACGTCAGTTTGATACTAATATAAGTGAAAATACTACCATTAGAGTATTTGAAAAAACAAGCAAAGTAAATATTCCATATATAGTAGAAGGCAATGATATTAAAAACATGAACGAAATACTCCTTGAGCCTAACTTTGCAAAAACCAACGGATATAATTTAGGTGATAAGATTAATATTTTGGATAAAGAGTTTACAATAGTTGGATTCTTTGCAATGCCAGATTATATATATCCTTTAAAATCCGAAGGAGATATTATGGTCAATTATAAGATATTTGGAACTGCTATAATATCAGATAAAGCGATGAATGAAATGCCTATTAAAGGAACTGTCTACTATCTTTTAAAATCTCACTCTAATAGTTTAGAAGAAATCAAAGAATACCTTGGAGAGAATCATTTCATAATATTCTGGCAGGAAATTAACGACAACCCAAGATTCTCCTTTGTAAATGCAAAGCTTATGGGCTCAGCAAAGATGGCAATCGCTCTTCCTGCTATGATTCTCCTATTAACCTCCCTGCTGGTTGCCGTTGTCCTTTGGCGAATGATAAAAACCGAATTTACTCAGATTGGAACTTTATATGCTTTAGGATATTCTAAAAAGGAAATAGGACTGCACTATTTGTCCTTTGTTAATATAATCGCTTTAACTGGAGGAATAATTGGAACAATATTTGGACTATTCTTGGTTAAGCCTTTATCAGAGTATTTTACTTTTTATTTTAACATTCCTCTTATAGATAATTCCTTTGATTATAAGTATATCCTAGGCAGTTTATTAATCCCCTATATTTTTATAATTCCAACTATCCTGATAGTCTTATTTAAAGCATTAAGATATTCGCCTGTAAAATTGATGAGAGGAAAAACTGAGAATTCTAAAGTTGGTTTTATTGAAAAAAGTCTAAACTTAAAAAAGCTGAGATTTCCTGCAAAATTTAAAATCAGGGAAATCGCAAAAAGCATTCCAAGGCTCTTTGTCCTAATCTTTGGAATTACACTTGCCTCGATGTTCCTTCTTTTAGGTTTCTTATATAGAAATTCTATAGACTATCTTTTAAATCAAAGTTTAAATGATGTTTTTAAATACGAGTATAATTATGTTTTAAAGTCCTATGAGACTAGTAACATCTATGGAGGCGAAGAATATAACTTTTCTGTTTTTAAGGTTAATGGAAAGGTAGAAAGTTTTGTTGTATTTGGAATAAACCCAAATTCACAATATATAAATCTCGTCGATAAAAATAGTAATCCTATTTCAAAGAATAATGTAATAATAACTAAACCTCTTGCCAAAACATTAAAGGTAAAAGAGGGAGATACTATAGTAATCACAAATAAATATAATAACGATGATTATACTATAAAAATAGATAAAATTGCTGAAATCTATACAGGAAACAATATTTATATGCCGCTTTCTCAACTAAACAATCTATTAGGATTTGATTCCAACAGCTTTATTGGAATTTTTTCAAAGGAAAAATTAAACATTCCTGAGGAAAAAATATTAAAATTTGAAACCAAAAATGATATTAAAGAGGCTTTTAAAGCTATAATAAATCCTCTTAGAGTTTCATTAGGACTTGTATCCTTTGTTGCATTTTTTATAGCTCTTATTGTAATATATGTAGTAACAGGACTTTCGATTGAAGAAAATAAAACCAATATATCGATGTTTAAAATATTAGGTTATACTCACAAAGAAATAAACGATTTAATTTTAAATACCTTCACTATTCCTATTATAATAGGTTTCATTCTTTCCATCCCATTGTTAATAAAGTCAATGGATACATTGTTAAACAGCTTTGCTCAAAACATTGACTTTGCTTTTCCGTTAAAGCTAAACACTGTTTCCATAATTTTAGGATTTTTAATTCTTTATATTACCTTTGAAGTCTCAAAATATTTCTCAAAGAAAAATATATTCAAAATTCCTATGTCGGAAGCACTTAAAACACAAAGGGAGTAGATCAACTTGTTAAAGGCATTTGAAAAACTTTCAGAAGAAAAAAGAAACAAAATAATTAAAGCAGCCCTTGAGGAGTTTGCAAACAATGGATATGAAAAGGCATCTACTAATAGAATAGTTGAAAAGGCTGAAATTTCAAAGGGCCTTCTGTTTCACTATTTTAAAAATAAAAAGAGATTATATTTATATCTCATCGATTATGTAATTCCAGTAATTTTCGATGAATTTTTTAAAACTGCAGATATGAATATAGGGGATTTCTTTGAGAGATTAAAAAATTGGCAGGTTGCTAAGCTTAATATATTTGAAAAGCTATCCTTAGAGAGCAAATTTTTAATAAGAGCCTTTTCAGATATTCCTGAGGAAGTAAAAGAAGAAGTCTTAAAAAGATATCAAAATTATGCTCAAGAAGGATTTAAACTTTTATTTGCTAATATCGATTATTCAAAATTTAGAGATGGTATAGATAAAAACAAAGCAGTAGAAACAATAGTTTGGACCTTAGAAAATTACGGCAATAAATATATGAAGGAGAATATGGATAATGAGGGGAATATAGTAATAGATACAGAAAGAATATTAAAGGATATAGATGAATATTTAGAAATATTAAAATATGGATGTATAAGGGGCTAATTTTAGCCCCTTTAATTAATGATGTCCGTGATGGTGTCCACCGGCATGGATACATCCATCTTCTTTTAAGTTTAGTTTGCCTTCAATGTAATCTTTAATTATCTCATCAGGAGTTCCCTCTGCACCTGTCAATACTTTTATTCCTTGGGCCTTCAAACCATTAAAGGCACCCTCACCCATGCAGCCTGAAATTACAAGCTCTACTTCATTTTCCTTTAAAAATCCTCCAATTAAAGCGTGTCCATGTCCTGGTGATTTTTTTATCTCCCTCGCTTTTATTTCCCTTCCTTCAACTTCATAAATATAAAAGCTCTCACTTTGGCCAAAATGTTGTGAAACTTCGTTGCCAATTACAGCAATAGCAATTTTCATACGATCACCTCTTTTATTTTGGGTATATGTTTAATTTAATTATATTTTATTGCTTTTGTTATTTCAATAATCTTAAACAATAATTTGACATATACCCATAATTTTAATATAATTTATTTTGAACATATGCCTATAATAACATTTTTAAGGAGGGTAAATATATGACAACTTCACGTTTAAAACATTTTCCAATATCATTTTTTTCAATTATTATGGGTCTTTCAGGATCTATAATAGCAATGCAAAAGTTTGAAATAATTTATAAAACTTTTAAACTGAGCCACCCATTAGGTTATATTGATTTAACTTTATTTCTTATAATATTATTAACATATGTATTAAAATTTATTAAATATAATGATGAAGTTAAAGGAGACTTCAACCATCCAATAAGAATGGCGTTTGTTCCAACTATATCTATAAGTATGCTTTTGCTTTCTATTGCCTTTTTAGAAATCGATGCATCTATTTCAAAAACTTTATTTTTTATTGGTGCTCCACTGCATCTATTTTTCTCTTTAAACACAATAACTAAATGGGTCCAGCACACAAATTTTCAAATTCAACATTTTAATCCTGCTTGGTTTATCCCAATATTAGGTAATTTATTAGTTCCAATAGCAGGAACAAAATTTATTTCAAAGGAAATTTTATGGTTCTTTTTTAGTATAGGGATTGCTTTTTATCTTCCCTTTTTAACGATGCTTTTGTATAGAATAATTTTTCATAACAATCTACCGGAAAAACTAATGCCAACGCTATTTATCCTTATTGCTCCACCTTCGGTTGGATTGATAGCATATTTTAAACTAACTGAAGGTATAGATAACTTTGCTAGGATCTTGTATTATTTTGCATTATTTACTTTGTTATTAGTTTTCTCGCAATATAAAATGTTTACAAAAATAAAATTCTATCTATCATGGTGGGCATACATTTTTCCACTTTCAGCCTTTTCGGTTGCAACCTTTGTAATGCTAAATAATACAAAGCTTATATTTTTCAAAACATTGTTTACAGCTATTTTCCTTCTGATAATTCTCTTAGTAGTAATAATATCCTATAAAACAATTTACGCTATATCAAAAAAGCAAATATGTATAGAGGAGGAATGAGCTTTCAGCTCATTCCTTTTTTTTGTAGACTTTTAAGCTAATTAGTGTAATAATATAATTAAGGTTCCATTTTAGAAGGGAGTAGTTCGTATGAAAAAAATATTTGTCATATTCTTAATATCAATGTTTTTTATATCCTGTGCTCAAAAGTTGCCAAATACAAATCAAAATAATGAACCATCTAAAAAATACACTGTTAAAGATTATTTCCCCTTTGTTGCTGATAGAAGAATGAAATACCAAGGTATAGGCAATGAATATGCCGAAAAAGATGTTTATGTGGATTTTATAAAGGACAATCGTATTCAGCTTAGAGTTATAAACCCTGGAACAACTCTAGCTCAAGTTTATGAAATCAAAGATGGAGAACTTAGGTTTATAAGATCTCAAGAGGAATTCTATTATAGGGACAATATAATAGATTCTCAAAACTCAAATTATGAAATTCTTTTAAAAGAACCAATTGAAGTTGGAACAACCTGGACAACAAGGGAAGGAAATAAAAGGTATATTTCTGATTTAGAAAAGGAAATAGTAACCCCTTATGGTTCCTTTAAGGCTTTGGAGGTTACGACAGAAGGTAAGGATTATAAAACCTATGACTATTATGTTATAAATGTCGGCCATGTAAAAAGTGTTTTTGACTTTAACGGAAATAAAATAGAAACTACCATTGAAAAAATAGAACAAGATATTCCCGTTGTTCAAACCGTAAAATTTTACTACCCTGATTTTGAAAATGATAGAATAGCTTTTGTAAAACAAAAATTAGAATTCAAAACAAATGATACTGTAATTCAAAAGTTTGAATCTTTTCTTAAAACTCCTCCAAAGGAAGGGTTAACTAAGATACTCGGTCCTAATTCAAAAATAAATAGCTTATATTTAATACCAAATGAAAATAAAGTTTATATCGATTTATCAAAGGAATTTGTAAGCGATATGAATGCAGGTTCCTCCCTTGAGGCTATGATAATTCAAAGTCTTGTGAATACCCTTGGTGATTATTATAACGTTGATAAAGTATATATTTCTTTAGACGGAAGACCTTATGAATCAGGTCATATTGCAATCAGCAAGGATGAATATTTTAAGGTGGATTATAACAATGCAATTGAATTAAAATAAGCTGCCATTTGGCAGCTTTTCATACTTTAATAAGCTCATATTCAAGACTTCCAAGTCCAATTTCTTCTCCGTGCTTTAACGTAGCTCTCCAATCTGTTTTGTGGTAAAGGCTTGTAAATTTATCAAATTCCCCATCTACATGAACATGCTCAACTGATTCGAGGGCACATCCATGAAGCATTGGTGCATTATTTACCATATCAGCACACGCCTTATCAAGTGCAACTGGGTCAAAGGATGCAGCTATTCCTAAATTAGGAATAATCGGCATATCATTGTTTGACCAACAATCGCAATTTGGTGAAACGTCCATAATAAAATTAATATGGAAATGGGGTTTATCCTTTAATACTGCATATGTATATTCAGCTATCTTTTCACTTGCAACAACTGCTGCTTCATCCCATTTAACCTGCGCAGCATTAAATTGACATACAGCAACGCATTGCCCACATCCTACACATTTTTCGTAATCAATTACAGCTTTTTTATTTTCATTTAAAGTAATTGCATCATGGGCACAGCTTCTTACACACATTCCACAACCAACGCAGTTTTTAAGCTTTATTACAGGCTTAGATGAGGAATGCATAAATAGCTTTCCGCCTCTTGAACCAGAACCCATTCCAATGTTTTTTAAAGCTCCTCCAAATCCCGTCATTTCATGTCCTTTAAAATGATTCATGGAAATTATAATATCGGCATCTGCAATTGCCGAGCCTATTTTGGCTGACTTGGTATGCTTTAAATTAACCTCAATTTCTCTATACTCTGTTCCTTTTAAACCGTCAGCTATAATTATTTGGCAACCCACAGTTAATGGGTTAAATCCATTCTCATAAGCAGCATCAAGATGGTCCAATGCGTTATGTCTTCTTCCTGTATACAAGGTATTAGCATCCGTTAAAAAGGGTTTACCCCCCAGCTGCTTTATTAATTTTACTATTCTTGCGGCATAGTTAGGTCTTATATATGCTAAATTGCCCGGTTCACCAAAATGAATTTTTATGGCTACATATTTATTTTTAAAATCTATTTTTTCTATTCCAGCAGATTTTACAAGTCTTTCAAGTTTGTCGAGCATATTATAACCAGGTTTAGTTCTAAGATCCGTAAAATACACTTTTGATTTTGACATGTCAACACCTCCAAAGGAAAAAGTCTTATAAAAATAATTATAAATGATTATATTCAAACTTCAAATAGAATATTTTATAATATTTATTCATTAGTTCAAATATTTTTGCACAATTCATCCAATTTTGAATATAAAAACTTTGCATATTTATAAATTTATATATTGACTTTGTCGAAAATTGTTGTATATTTATTAATATAATTTTTAAAAAACGCCCGGGCAGAAAAAAATATATCGAGGTGAAGAAAATGGAAAACAATAATACTAATCTTAAAAGAGAATTAGGTCTTGTAGCTGCGACAGCGATAGTGGTTGGAAATATGATCGGTTCTGGAATATTTATGGCTCCACAAGGTCTTGCGGCTGCCTCAAATCCAAAGGCAACTATAATAGCTTGGTTAATTACAGCTTTAGGTTCAATGCTTATTGCTCTAAGCTTTGCAAAGCTAGGAGCTAAAATGCCTCAAACTGGAGGTCCTATAGTTTACACAAGAGCGGCCTTTGGAAAATTTGCTGCCTTTTTAATTGCATGGACATATTGGGTTGGTTCTTGGGTAGGAAATGCAGCTATTATCACTGCACTTATGAATTATCTTTCATACTTTTTCCCGATTTTCAGTAATAACAGAGCTGCTGCATTTATAGCTTCCTCAGCAATTCTATGGATATTAACCTACATCAATTATAAAGGTGTCAAAGAAGCTGGAATAGTAAGTATCATAACAACAGTTCTAAAAATCGTTCCATTAATTGTTTTTGCAATAATTGCTGCTATGCATTTTAATCCTTCATATTTCTCAACAGTTTCAGCACCTGAGGTTGCTGGAATGTCAACAATCCCTGCAGCGATTGCAATTACACTTTGGTCCTTTGTCGGACTTGAATGTGCAACAATTCCAGCTGGAGAAATTAAAAACCCTGAAAGAAATATAAGGCTTAGCACAATTTACGGAACATTAATTACAGCTTTAATATACATCCTAATAAGCATCTTTGCAATAGGCGCGATGCCTCAGGTTGAACTTGCAAAGTCTAACGCTCCTTTAGCGGATATAATAAACTTTGCAACAGGTGGAACTTGGGGAGGAACCTTTATAGCTTTAGGTGCCCTTATATCAACCCTTGGTGCAACTTCAGGATGGATTCTTGTAACTGCAAGAAGCTCCTTTGCTGCTGCAGAGGATAAAATGTTCCCAAAGATTTTTGCAAAGGTTCATCCTAAATATAATACTCCCTCTGCATCACTAATTATAAGCGGTATTGCAGCAAATATTCTTCTTATAATGAACTATGTATCGAGCCTTACAGCTGCATTTAACTTTATGCTTTTACTTGCGACTTTAGCATTTTTACCTGCATATTCATTTACTGCTGCAGCTGAAATACTTCTTTTGAGAAATAAGTCCGAAAACTTTAATCTCTGGAACTTTATTAAAAGTTCATTTATAGCGCTTTTAGCTTTTGCATACTCTATTTATGCAATCTATGGAACGGGTGCAGAAGTTGTTATGTATGGCTTCATATTGATGCTTCTTGGAATACCATTCTATGTATATCAAAAAATACAAAATGGAGATATTAGTAACGAATAAAATTTCAGGAAACGGTTCATAATTTTATCAAAATACTAATAACGTTTACTTTAAGTTATTAATTCATTAAGGAAATAAATTTATAATTTTTATGAACCGTCCCTAATAAGAAAGGTGGGCATTTAGGTAAATTGCCCACCCTAAATATAGACAAAAATCTAATTTTCACGCATTAGCTGGTGGTGTAAAAACTCTTTGTGCAAGTTCTGCATCAAGCATATAAATTCCATTTGGGTCATCCTTTATCCTCTCAAGCTTTTTAATAATCTTATTAAACATAGCCTCCTCTTCTGTCTGCTCATCTACAAACCACTTCAAAAAGCTAACTGTTGCATGTTCCTTTTCTTCCATTGCTATATTCATAAGATTGTATATTCTTTCTGTAACCTTTCTTTCATGTTCAATAGCTTTTTTAAATACATCTATAATCGACTCAAAATCATTTTCTGGTGTTGGAATGCCATCCACCCTAATCCTTCCATTTTTCTCAGCTATGTATGTATAAAACTTTGATGCATGGAATCTTTCTTCCTGCTCTTGAACCTTAAAAAAGTTAGCAAAACCTTCTAAATCTTGGTCTTCAAAATATGCTGCCATAGCCACATAAATATGAGCAGAATATAACTCGAAGTTATATTGATCGTTTAGAGCGTTAAACAATCTTTCTGATACCATAAGACCACTCCTTTGTTTTTTACTTTATTTTATCACTTCTTCCCAAAAAAAGAAAGGGACGGTTCATAAACTTTATAATATTCTAAGAATCTTGTATTTGATTCTTTTACTTAAATATTTATGAACCGTCCCCTATAATTAATATTTCAAAAGCTAATATTAGTATATATAATATAATTGCATTAGGTTTAGACCAAGTAAAATAAATAAGTATAATAGATAATATAATAAATAAATAATAATAAATTTTATTTGCTTTTATTTTTTTAAAGATTTTAAAATTACTTAACTTTCTATAGTATGCCAACATAACAACAAAAATAAATATCGCTAAGAATATAGTAATTGGATTATCAACTTTATATTTTATAATGTAGGCTATTAAACATACAAATAATACTAAAAATTCGTAAATATAAAAGTGTTTATTAAGCTTCAATTCTTTTCCCCCTTTTTAAAATAAAGATATATAGTAAAATTAATATTCCCTTTTTACTTCAATTACACTAGTGTGAATTGGTTTCGTAAAAGAACTATCAGAATAGTGAACTAATGTCACATAATAAATATAGCACTTTTCTGAATAACTGTAAGTCCTCCACCCCCATGCTTCAACATAGGTTGGTTTAATTACATCTGTCCAAGAAGTTAATTTGTTTAATACAAAATTTAACAAAAAGTTTTTAGTTATTTTAACCGGAATCTTACTAATTAAGAAGGAAGTTATAAATTCAGCAGCAATCTTAACATCATTATTGTTATAGGTTTTTTTTACAGATTCATATATAATTTCAGCATACGGTTCTGAAGGTAATAGATTAGGCATAGTTAAAATTAATTCCATTTTGTTCAGCAAAAACCCCCTTCGAAAAGTTAAACAAAAATAACAAAATTAACAAAATGGATGTTAACCTCCTCATAACCCCTCCTCCTTCTAGACTTTAAATTAAAAACATTAAATAAAACGATTATATAATATAATTATAGTATATATAATTACTTATGTAAATTTTTTCCATATTAATGATTCACATGCCTTTCTTCATTCTTAAAATCTTCCGTTTTATTCTTTTACTATAATATTAAACCCCACTCTATGAAAAGTGGGGTGTTTATATCTAAATATGTGCTTATTTGCTAAAAAATTAATATTTCTTATGAACCGTCCCTTTAACTATGCTGTTTCTTCAAGTTCTATAGTTTGTGCAAATCTTTTTCCTGCTGTCATAAATATTGCAAGTAAAGCTATTGCTATTAAAATCCCTGCTATGTTTGACATTGTTGCTGGAAGTTTAAACCCTTCCTTTGCCTGTAATATATAGCTTGAGCTTACATAGGACATAAATGTTGCTGGAATAGTTGCAACCCAGTGGTTCTTATTCTTCTTCACAAGGTAAACTTCAGCTGCCCAGAGGGTAACCATTGCAAGAGTTTGGTTTGCCCAAGCAAAATATCTCCAGATTATATCAAAGTTAATAAATGTTAACGCTATACCTACTGCAAATAAAGGTGCTGCTAAAAGTAATCTTTTTGATATTTTATCTTGCTTATAATTTATCATATCAGCAATCATAAGTCTTGCGCCTCTAAAAGCAGTATCACCTGATGTTATAGGGCAAGCAATAACACCGAGCATTGCAAGAACACCGCCTAATGGTCCTAAAAGAGTCTTTGTAATTTCAAGAACCGCACCGCTTGGGCCAACTTTTCCTAAAGTTCCAGCAAGTCCCTGAACACCTCCATAGAAGGCCATACCCGCAGCTGCCCAAACCATAGCTATTATTCCTTCAGCTATCATAGCACCGTAGAATACTCTTCTTCCTTCCTTTTCATTAACCATACATCTTGCCATAAGTGGTGATTGTGTTGCATGGAAACCTGAAATAGCACCACAAGCAATTGTTATGAACATCATTGGGAAAATTGGTAAGTTCTTAGGATGCATATTAACAAATTGTATTTCAGGAATATGATAACCCTTTAATAGAATTCCTCCACCTACTCCAACTGCCATTATAACAAGGGCAATACCAAATAGTGGATAAAGCCTACCTATAATAACATCAATAGGTAAAATAGTTGCAAGGAAATAGTAAGCAAATACAACAACCACCCAAAAGGTTAATGTCATATAATCAGGAGTTATTGCTGCAAGTAGCTTTGCAGGTCCTGTAACGAATACAACACCAACAAGAACAAGTAAAACTATTGTAAATACCCTCATTATATTCTGTATTTTCTTACCTAAATAAACCCCTTGAATTTCTGATAAGCTTGCGCCGTTATGTCTTACTGAAATCATACCGGATAAATAATCATGAACAGCTCCTGCAAATATACTTCCTAATGCTATCCATAAAAACGCAACCGGTCCAAAGAGTGCCCCCTGAATTGCACCAAATATAGGTCCTAAGCCGGCAATATTTAAGAGCTGAATTAAAAAAACCTTCCATGTAGGCATTGGAACATAGTCTACTCCATCCTGCATTGTAAATGCTGGAGTTTTCCTGTTTTCATTAGCTCCAAATAGATTTTCAATAAATTTACCATAAATAAAATAACCTAAAACTAAAACTACAATACCTGCAATAAAGGATAACATAATACCCCTCCTATATTTTTTATCACCTTTATGCTATCACATATCAAATTTTTCCGACAATTATCGAGGGGTAAATTGTAAAAAATTAAACCCAAAATGCAAAATTTTCGTCCTAAAATGCAGTGAACTACCCCACTTATAGAAGTGGTGGCTTCGTGGTCAATACTCAAAGCGGAGTAAGTTATCCCACGCTCAAAGGGCTGTTCCTTCCCCATATATACCAATCACATGGCTAATTTTAGCAAATTCTTACTTGCATTTATATCTCTATCATGAACTGCACCACACTTTGGACATTTCCATTCTCTCAATGCTAAATTCTTTACATCAGGATTTTTATATCCACATTCACTACATGTTTGACTTGATGCATAATTTTGTGGTGCTATTATTATTTCTCTGCCATACCATCTTGCTTTATATTCTAACATCCTTCTAAATTC
>NZ_JAUONW010000049.1:0-6669 GCF_030546345.1 Caloramator sp. CAR-1 | reverse complement strand
AAATAAGCGTGGCACTAAGAAACATAATTTAACATCAAAAGGTAATGTCATTTGCGATGCCGGCTTACCTATGCATAAAGATGGTAAACAATATTTTGATTCATATATTAAGCAAAAATTTTGCTGTCCTTTTAGAACTTCCAAGGATGACTCTTTATGTCCTTGTAAGCATGATAAATACTTTAATGGTAAGAAAAACAGAGGCTGTGTAAAATACATAACCATTGGGACTGATTATAGGTCCTCTATAAATCGTGATTCTATATTTTTTAAAAAAATATATAGCCTAAGAACTGAATCAGAAAGATACAATTCTAGATGGAAAAATCTCAATACTGAGCAAGCTTATGTTAGAAATATTAACTCTGTTACTAATCTAAATACAATCGGACATATTTGTCTTTTAACTGTTGCAATTGCTGCCATAAAATCTGGCTGTGTTGATAAATTTAAATCTCTATCGGGATTTAGAAGAATGGCTTAAACAAGCTTTTAAATTAATTTTTAAATCAGCAAATTTTACCAAGGGGGTAGTCTACCCTTTTTGGAGCTCTTTTGTTCTTAATTTAACTTTAATTTAAAGTATTTAAGCTGCCATTCTTAAAAATTGGAACTATTTGACATTAATTATTTTATTTTTTATCAATTATGCTCATCTCTATAATTATTCTATAACTGCAAGAATGTCGCTTAAATTTAATATAGTATATTCTTCTCCATCAAGCTTTACTTCGTTTCCTGAATACTTTGAGAAGATTACCTTATCACCAACATTTAAAACTACCTTGTCATCTCTGTTAACATCTGGACCGATGGCGATAACTTCAGCCATTTGTGGCTTTTCCTTTGCACTTCCTGGTAAAACTATACCGCTCTTTGTAGTTTCTTCAGCTTCAATCTTCTTGATAACAACTCTGTCACCAAGTGGTCTAAGTTTCATCGATACCCCTCCTTACGTATATTTTTATTTTAATGTATATTGGTTACTATGTAATCCTCTTGTTAGCACTCACTCTTATTGAGTGCTAATCACACTTTTAATATTAAAGAATTGGAATAATATTATCAAATTTCTATTATTAAGGCATTTTATTAAAATATGCTTATATAAGAAATTATATTAATTTATCTTATTATTTCACTTATTTTCTTCATTTTGCTCATTTTCTGGTAGTATTCTAATCTCATTAATTTTTGTATAGTTCCTTATAAAGCTAAAATAATCCATTAGTATAGAAAATCTTGAGTATCTAATATCTCGTTTAGTAAAGTCAATTGTAGAATTAATAATATTATTTGATATTTGATAACTAAACCCATCCCTTAAAATTACTCTCCTTGTTTTTTGATATCGTGCTAAAATATCTGAATTTAATTTATCAATGCTAATAGAAACAAAAACTTTACTTTTACCTAACTTCAAAAGCTCCTCAATCCTATCCATGATATAGAGCCTTAATCCTTCATTTTTGTATTCTAAAAGCTCAACGGCATAGTCAAATTTTTTCCCCTTTATGCTTCTGCATATATAATAATCTCCTAAAATTAAAAAGAACAACATTATTAATATTTGCCATTTAAATTCAAAATATAAATTAAAAATTGAAGAAAAGTAAATAAAGAAAGAAAAGGGAACTAATGTTAAATTGATATTATAGTCAAAAATTTCTAAGATCCTGTTTATTCTCTCATCCTTAAAAAGTAGATGAGTAAAATTTAATATATTTGAAATTATAAAATAGTTTATTCCAAAGATTGATAAAAATAATTTAAAATCCCTTTGGTGGGTAACTAAAACAATAATAAAAGAATTTATCAAGGAAAGCGAAAAATCAATAATTAAGTCCTTCTTTAGTCCAACTGAATATAATAGATATTTATATTTTAAAATATCTGTTTGAAGGTTATATAGGAGCCATTCCTTCCCACATAAAAACTCTTTAAAGTTAAACTCATAAATCAAATCCTTATTTAATACAAAAATCTTATCATCATAAGCCTGAATATCCACAAAAGCATCCAATCCAAATTTTTGAGGATATATTATAGTAGAATTTTTCCCATTAAAATCACAAATTAATATCTTATCCTTTTTCCCCGTAATATGAAGGACAAAACTATTTTGGATAATAAAAATCTTGGCAATAATTTCATCCCTGCTTTTATAGTTAATATCCCACCCTTCAATTCGTTTGCCAAAATAGTTTATCTTTATAACTTTAAAATTATTATCCTTATCAAAACCAGCAATGTAAAGGTAATTATCCATAACCAAAAAGGTGCTGGTAAAAAGAAGGTCTGCAATATAAATATTCTTAACTTCATTAAGGTTTTGATTTAAAACCTTAATAACAGAAATATCCGAAACCCTTCCAAGGCAATAAAGGTAATTCCCATAAAAGTGAAAATCAAAGAATACTCCATCCAATAGAAGCCTTTTTTCTTCATCTGATTTTATGTAAACATCCGTTTTTTTATCATAAACCCTATAAAATATCCTTATATTTTTTCTTACTAATCCAAAGCCATCTAAAACCTCTTCTATCACTCTTTTTTCATCATCCTGACAGCAAAACAAACCCTCATGCTTATTGGGTTTATCGAAATAATATATCTTATCTTCATAGAAATCAAAGCTGGTTGGACAAATAGAATCAATTAGTTTAATTTTTTCCATAGATAGCCCCCCTTTTGGAATGCTATCTATAATTATTAACAAACTAAAAAAAATTAAACCCTCTTTTCCCTCGCATAATAAAAAAGATATTGCTGTGCAAAACCTGCTAAATCTCCAAATCTTTGCCTTCCAAATTCTCTAATTCTTTTTAAGCTCACATCAGGGGCAAGATAAAACCTTTGCATTATCCTTTTAACCCAAACATCCACAGGGAAGGCGTCATACTTTTGCATTGAAAAGAGCAAGACACAGTCGGCAACCTTAGGTCCAACTCCCTTAAACTGCAAAAGCTTTTCCTGTGCAGCATCCGTATCAAGGGTCATTATTTCATCTAACCTTATATTTTCTTCGTATATTCTCTTAACAGCCTCATATATGTAAACTGCTCTAAATCCAGTTCCGCACTCTTCAAGCTCATCTATGGAGGCCTCCTTTAATTCTTCTATGCTGGGGAAAGAGTAAAATTCCATATCTTTAAATATAATTTTCTTTCCAAATCTTTTAGATATATTATCAACAGCTTTTTTAATCATGGGGATTCTATTGTTTGCTGAAATTATAAAGGATATCAAGGTTTCAAAGGGCTCCTGATTTAAAAGTCTAATACCATATCCGTGTTCAACGGCCTCTTTTAAAATCTCATCCTCCCTTAGTCTTTCCTTTATTTTTCCATAGTCCCTATCAAGGTCAAAATACTTCCTCCAATAGTCCTCATCCTCCTTTTTTCCTCCCTCTATATAAACGTCGCCATCTTTTTTATACACAAAAGCTACCCTTCCAGATACAACTCCTATATATCCGTTTTCATATTTATTCCATCTAAAGCATTGCCCACACTCAAATATATGTTCAGGCTCAAAATCCGTAGCATTTTTTATAAATAAACCCTTATCATACTCTCTTAACTCCATGTCATCACCTCTTAACCAATTTCTCATCCCTATTATACCTTATGACAAAAAAATAAACCAGGCAAACCTGGTTTATTTAAGCTTCTCCTTTATAATATTCCAAAGGCTTCTATCCTCCCATCCAAGGCTCCATGCTCCAGAACCAGCTAAATCATACTGTCTTATAAAATCAATTCTCCAAGCCATTGAAGTTTCATCCTCAAGCCATACTATATATTTGTATCCGTCTAAATTATATTCAATAACATTTTGCTTTGCCTTATCGTCAAAATAAACTTGTCCACCATACTGATTCATCAACTCATAAGCTTTTTTAGTTGTTATTGCCTGGGAGGATACCACAATATCTGTTGGTTTATTTGCGATGATCTTCATGGCATAGGATTTTGGGATATATCCTATTTTGCCGTCAGCTTCTATCTTATACCAGCTTGTAAGTTCCTCAATCAGTTTATATGAATTGCCTTTTGTTGTGGTTGCAATCTTGGTGCTACTTGTATTTGCATTAACATAAATAGGAACGTTTGTTGAAGTAATAGCTACAGTAACATAGGGATTATTTATCGTTACAGTTTTATAAAGTCTTAAATAAAAGGGAACACCAAGTATCAACTTTTCCTTAGGGATACCCAAATTTAATAACTCCTCAATAGACGACTTAACCCAAGGGAATGATCCTACAGAACCTGGAGTTTTTGATTCCGCAACATGTTCATCATAGGCCATTAATATCATATAGTCTACATAATTGATTAAAGCTGATCTATCATACCATCTTGACCATGTATCTGAAGTTGAAATCCTCGTAACATCTACCGAAACAGCCATATTATATTTTTTAAGTTCAGATGACAAATCCTTTACAAAGGCAGTAAAATGGCCTTTATTTTTCATTCCTAATGCCTCAAAATCTATGTTTATCCCATCCACATCATACTGCCTTGCAAGGGACACTATACTATCTATTACTTTTTTTCTTATCGTAGGATTTGTAAATACCACATAGGCCCTTTCTGCATTAAACTCTGCAAATCTTGGCCAAACCTCATATCCATTCTTATGGGCTCTTTTTACATATTCCAAGTCGGCATTATCAGCCACATAAATGCTTGATGGATTTTTATAATCCCCTTCAATGTCAAACCAAGTCGGCGATAGGACATCAAGTCCTAATTGTGAAGATTTTATATTTACATAATCCGTATCTTCATCGTAGGTATAAATATTTTTTGATCTATTATAAACATACTGCCAAGCTAAAGTTATTTTCTTATTTGGAACATCATTTAATAATTCAACATTATCCTTATGGATATACCCTGCTAAACTTCCCATGATTATTTTAAAATAATCGCCCTCTATTCCAAGAATTTTGTAAACTTCATCCTTTAAAAGCATTCTATCGCTTTGAGTTTCATCGGTTTGCTTTAACATAAATATATCTTCTTTTATTTTGATATATCTTCCAACCAATGGATTTTCTTCTCTATTTGGAGTATAAACTGTAACATAATCCTTATGAATATATCCCTTATTTGTTCTTAAAAAGCTTCCTGATACCCCTATAATCGTTACAATATTACCTCTATAATACTTCCCAACAATTGGACTATTAAGGGAAGGTAACTTCCTTATATTTAAAGTTGAACTCTTAACTATTACTTTATAACTTTTAAATGCTTGTCCACTATTTGAAGAATATATCTTTATATATTTTGAACTATTATAGACATATCCTTTATTAGTCTTAACAAAACTTCCTGACTTTCCTATAACAGTAAAAACTGTCCCCTTAGTATATTTTCCTACTACCTTTGATCTTAAACTTGGAAGACTTCGAATATTGACATAATTAGAAACGACCTGCATCCGATATGGTTTGAAGCTGGCTGCATTTGTTTTTAAGTTGCTAAATTGAAAAACCATTACTACTAAAATAAGAAAAATACTAGTTGTAACCCTTAATATTTTCAATTGCTACATCCCCCTTAAAGATGCAATTTTTCGACAATTAGTTAAGTTTATTATAAAAAAAAATTGGGCCTTAATCAACGCCCAATTTTTTCCTTAAAAAGTTCCGCCTCATTAAGCCTGTAACTTAAAGTTAACAAGCTTTCACTTAAATGAACATTTTCAACTATAACATCGTCAGGAACATTTAAGTCGGTTGGAGCAAAGTTCCATATTGCCTTAATGCCACATTTTACAAAAATATCAGCTATCTTTTGAGCCTGTTCCTTTGGAACACATATTATTCCAATATCCACATGGTTATTTTTCAAAAATTCTTCTAAATTATCAACATCCTGTATAACCTTATCCCTTATGCTAATTCCTATTAGTTTGGGGTTTCTGTCAAATATACCAACTAAGTGAAACCCTAACCTTTCAAAGTTTGTATAATTTGCAACTGCCTGGCCTATGTTTCCCGCTCCAACAATAACGGTATTATAATTTTTATTAAGCCCCAAAATTTTTCCTATCTCCTCATATAATGCCCTTACATTATATCCATAACCCTGTTGTCCAAAATCTCCAAAGTTATTAAGGTCCTGTCTTATTTGAGATGCTGTAAAACCGATTCTCTCTGAAAGCTCCTTTGATGAAATCCTCTCTACGTCATTTCTTAAAAGTTCACCAAGATACCTATAATATTTAGGTAATCTTCTTACAACAGCCATAGAAATCATCGTTTTTTTTCCCATATCATCACCTAACCTATTGTTTATAATTTAACACATAATTCTAAAAATTATAGCACTTTTATTTAATTATATAGCAAATTCATAGTGTAAAATTATTGTAGGACGAAAAAGGACAAAAAATTTAAAAGAGACAACCCCTGTGGTAAAATAAAAAGTGGAAAAAACACAAATCAATAAGGGGGTGTCTCTTTTGAATAATATTATACAACATGATATTATACAACAACATTTAATAAATTTCACTACTAAATTAATAAAAAATGTAGAAGAAATGCTGTCAAAAGAATGGGATTTTACAAAACTTGTTGAGGTAGTTAAAGAATCGACTGATGAACTTGGAAGGAATATAATAAAAGACTTTTTAGAAGAATTAGAT
>NZ_JAUONW010000048.1:0-46995 GCF_030546345.1 Caloramator sp. CAR-1 | reverse complement strand
TTACTACTTTCCTCATAGGACATATTAATTGCGTTCTCTACAAGCTTTATCTTTACTTCTTTATCTACCTTCTCATGTTTGCTTATCCCTATAATTTCATCAAGTAAATATCTATATTCCCCATTCTTCTTAGATTTGTAATACGTTCTTGCATATTCTATTTCGCCTAGCATTGTTACAATCTTTTTCTTGTCTTTCCTTTCTACTACCCATCCCTTTTTCCTTTTTTCATCTTCTTTAATCGTTTTATCTAATTCTTCTAAAAAGTCCTTTATTATGTTTGCTCCTAATTCATCAGTCATTTTTTTAACTACATCAACAAGTTTTGTTAAATCCCATTCTTTTGATATAGTTTCCTCAACATTTTTTATTAATTTAGTAGTGAAATTTATTAAATGTTGTTGTATAATATTATTCAAAAGAGACACCCCCTTATTGGTTTGTGTGTTTTTTTCACTTTTATTTTATCACAGGGGTTGTCTCTTTTAAATTTTTGTCTTTTTTCGTCCTACAATAATTTTACACTATGATAAAAATTCATAATATTGAAAAAATTAATTCATTTATGTTAAAATAATCTTGTATGGCAGAGAAGTGAGAGCCGCAATGCTACAAAGGTAGTATTGCGGCTTTTTTTGGGGGGGTTATGATGTCAAAGTATATTTTAGCATTAGACCAGGGGACGACAAGTTCAAGGGCAATAGTTTTTGATAAGGAAGGAAATATAGTTTCAATTGCCCAAAAGGAGTTTACTCAAATTTATCCAAGGGCAGGTTGGGTTGAACATGACCCGATTGAAATATGGGCAACACAAATCGGAGTTGCCAATGAGGCTATGGCAAAGGCAGGGCTTACATCAGGAGATATTGCTGCAATAGGGATTACAAATCAAAGGGAGACAACTGTTGTATGGGATAAAATAACTGGAAAGCCTATATACAATGCCATAGTTTGGCAGTGCAGGAGGACCTCGGGAATTTGTGATGACTTAAAGGATAGAGGATATGCAGATCTTATAATGGAAAAAACAGGTCTTGTTTTAGATGCCTATTTTTCAGGGACTAAAATAAAATGGATCCTGGATAATGTTGAAGGTGCAAGAGAAAAGGCTGAAAAGGGTGAGCTTTTGTTTGGAACCATTGACACCTGGCTTATTTGGAATTTAACCGGCGGAAGGGTGCACGTTACGGATTACTCTAACGCATCAAGAACTTTGCTATACAACATATATGAATTAAAGTGGGATGATGAGATATTAGAAATTTTAAACATACAAAAATCCATGCTGCCTGAGGTTAAAGAATCAAGCTGCATATATGGTTATACTGCAACAGACGTTATAGGTGGTGAAATTCCAATATCAGGGATTGCAGGGGATCAGCAGGCGGCATTATTTGGGCAAGGATGTTTTGAAAAGGGAATGGCAAAAAACACATACGGAACAGGATGCTTTATGTTAATGAATACAGGTGAAAAGCCTGTTAAATCAAAGAAGGGGCTTTTAACCACAATAGCTTGGGGTGTTGATGGCAAAGTAGAATATGCCCTTGAGGGAAGTATATTCATGGCAGGAGCTGTTGTGCAATGGTTAAGGGATGAGCTAAGGATGATAAGGACTGCAGCAGATAGCGAAGAATATGCAACGGCTGTTGAGGATTCCAACGGTGTTTATCTTGTTCCTGCCTTTGTAGGTATGGGAGCTCCCTATTGGGATATGTATGCCAGGGGAACTATCGTTGGACTTACAAGGGGTGCCAAAAAGGAACACATTATAAGGGCAGCCCTTGAGTCTATAGCATATCAAACTATGGATGTTTTAAAGGCAATGGAGGAGGATTCTAAAGTAAACTTGCAGCAGCTAAGGGTGGATGGTGGAGCTTCGGCAAATAATTTTCTAATGCAGTTTCAAGCGGATATTTTAAACGTTGACGTATATAGACCAAAGGTAATTGAAACAACAGCACTTGGAGCAGCTTATTTGGCAGGGCTTGCAGTTGGCTTTTGGAGGGATAAGGAGGAGATAATTAATAATTGGTCAGTAGACAAGAAATTTAAGCCTAATATGGAGGATGAAAAAAGAGAAAAGCTCATCAAAGGATGGCATAGGGCTGTTAGAAGGGCTCTTTTATGGGAAAAGGAGGATTGATTGGATTTATTATTTGTGATAAAATATAATTAATAGAATATTTTGGCGAGAGTTGAGAGCCATGGGAAAAACCACTTAAGGTGGTCTTTTTTCCATGGCTTAATTTGTTTTAAGGGGGCAAACTTATGTTTGATGTTATCATAATTGGGGCTGGAATAGTAGGAGTGAGCATTGCAAGGGAGCTTTCAAGATACGATTTAAAGTGCCTTGTAATAGAAAAAAGCAATGATGTTGCAAATGGCTCTACAAAGGCAAACAGTGGAATAGTTCACGCGGGTTATGATGCAAAGGAGGGGACTTTAAAGGCAAAGTTTAATGTTTTGGGAAGCCAAATGTATGAAGAAGTTTGCAAAGAGTTAGATGTTCCATACAAAAGAAATGGTTCCTTGGTTTTAGCCTTTGATGATGAAGATATGAAGCAGATTGAAACCCTTTATGAAAGGGGTTTAAAAAACGGCGTAAAGGAACTTGCGATAATAGATAAGAATACGGTTTTATCCTTAGAGCCAAACCTACAGGAAAATGTTGTTGGTGCCCTTTATGCTAAAACTGCAGCAATAGTATCACCCTTTGAACTTGCTATTGCCCTTGCTGAAAACGCAAATGAAAACGGCGTTGAATTTATGTTTAATACGAAGGTAAATAGAATATATAAAGAGAAGGATTGCTTTATAATAGAAACAAATAACGGCACCTTTGAATCTATGTATCTTGTTAATGCTGCCGGATTATTTTCAGATGAAATAAACGACATGCTGGGAGGAGAAAAATTCAGGATAATCCCAAGAAGGGGAGAATACTGCCTATTTGATAAATCTGCTGGAAATTTAGTAACAAGGACTATATTTCAACCCCCCTCAAACAGAGGAAAGGGAATATTGGTTGCGCCAACTGTTCATGGAAATTTATTTGTAGGGCCAAATGCCAGAGAAATAGATATAAGGGATGATGTTTCCACATCAAGGGAAGGAATAGAGGAGATTATAAAGGGAGGAAATAGAAGCGTTAAAAACCTAAATCTAAGGGACATAATAACCTCCTTTGCAGGGGTTAGGGCAACCCCCAGCACAGGTGATTTTGTAATAAATATTCCTACAAAAAACGCTGTTAATGCAGCAGGAATAGAATCACCAGGGTTAACTGCAGCTGTTGCAATTGCACCATATATTGTTAATCTTTTAGAAAATCAAGGATTAAGATTAAATAAAAAAGCTGCTTTTATAAACAAAAGAAAAAATACAAAGCTGTTTATTAATATGACAGAGGATGAGAAAAGAAATGCCCTTCATGAAAATAATTTATATGGAAGGATAATATGTAGATGCGAACACATAACGGAGGGGGACATTGTAAATGCAATAAAAAGGCCCCTTGGAGCAAGAACTGTAGATGGAGTTAAAAGAAGAGTAAGGGCAGGAATGGGAAGGTGCCAGGGGGGATTTTGCATGCCAAGGGTAGTTGAAATACTTTCAAGGGAACTTAATATTCCTATGACGGAAATATTAAAATCAGAAGAAGGAAGCTATATTTTAACCGGAAGGACAAAATAAAAGGGGTGGGAAAATGGAAAGGGATCTAGTTATAATCGGGGGTGGACCTGCAGGTCTTGCCGCTGCAATAGAGGCAAAGAAAAATGGAATTGATGATATACTTATATTAGAAAGGGACAAAAGGCTTGGTGGGATATTACAGCAATGTATTCATAATGGATTTGGCCTTCATATATTTAAAGAACAGCTTACAGGACCTGAATATGCTCAAAGGTTTATAGATGAGGTTGAAGCTTTAGGAATAGAATATAAATTGGATACCATGGTCCTTCATCTATCAAAGGATAAAAGAATTGTAGCGTTAAATCCTAAGGATGGATTAATGGAAATCAAAGCAAAGGCTGTTATACTTGCTATGGGATGTAGGGAAAGGACAAGGGGAGCCTTAAATATTCCAGGAAGTAGACCAGCAGGTATTTTTACTGCAGGTTCTGCTCAAAGATTTGTAAATATGGAAGGATATATGGTTGGTAAAAAAGTAGTTATTTTAGGTTCTGGGGATATAGGGCTTATAATGGCAAGAAGGATGACCCTTGAGGGAGCAGAGGTTAAAATGGTGGTTGAGATTATGCCCTATTCAACGGGATTAAAAAGAAACATAGTTCAGTGTCTTGAGGATTTTGATATTCCCCTTTTATTTAATCATACGGTTATAAAGATTCATGGGAAAAATAGGGTTGAAGGAGTTACCATAGCAAGGGTTGACGAAAATAAAAGGCCACTTGTTGGAACGGAAAAGTATATAGAATGCGATACTTTGCTTTTATCAGTTGGACTTATTCCAGAAAATGAACTATCAAAGGAAGCCGATATTGCTATAAATCCTCTTACAAACGGAGCATATGTTAGTGAACTTATGGAAACCAGCATAGATGGGATTTTTGCCTGTGGGAACGTAGTTCATGTGCATGATCTTGTTGATTATGTAACAATGGAAAGTTACATTGCAGGATATGGGGCAGCAAAATATATTAAAGGAGAAAGATTTAAAGGAGAAAAGACCTTCAAGACTATTGGGATGAATGGAATAAGATATGTGGTTCCTAATTTTATTTCACCCCAAAATGTAAGGGAAGAGGTTAATTTTTACATGAGGGTTAATGATGTCTATAAAAATGTATATCTAATAGTTAGGGATAGAGACAATGTAATATTTAGGATTAGAAAAAATCATGTTACGCCTGGAGAAATGGAGAGGATAAAACTATCTAAAGATATTCTTCAAAGGGTGAAGGATGAGCTTATCTTTGAACTTAAGGAGGTGGCAGAATGACAAAATATATGACCTGTATAAACTGCCCCTTAGGATGTCAACTTCAGGTTGAGATTAACGGAGAAATTAAAGTAACAGGGAATAAATGCAAAAAAGGCGAAGACTATGCAAAAAATGAAATCATAAACCCAACAAGAATCATAACAACAACCGTCAAGGTCAAGGGTGGAGATAGACCCCTTTTATCGGTTAAAACGGATAGGGAGGTCCCAAAGAGCAAAATATTTGATATAATGAAGGAGATAAACAAAGTAGAAGCTAAAGCGCCAATCAATATCGGAGATATAATAATTGAAAATGTTCTTGGAACCGGTGCTAATGTTGTTGCAACATCAAGGGTTGAGAGAATCAAAGATTAGGGGGCTTTGTATGAAGGAGATACTTGACGATTTAAAACAAAATCCTATCATAGCAGCAATAAAAAATATTAAGGATGTCGATTTGGTCTTAGATAGGGATGTTAAAGTTGTTTTCCTATTATGCGGGGGCATCTTAAATATAAAGGATACTGTTAAAAGGATAAAAAACAAAGGAAAAAGGGTGTTTGCCCATATAGATTTAGTGGAAGGCCTTGGGAAGGATGAAGAGGCGGTGAGATTTTTAAAATATGTCGGTGTTGATGGAATAATAACGACAAAACCTACCCTAATTAGGGCTATTAAAAATGAAAATTTAATTGCTATACAAAGGATTTTTTTATTAGATTCAAGATCCCTTGAAACCGGGATAAAAAACATTTTAGAAGATAGGCCAAATGCAGTTGAGATCATGCCAGGCCTTGCATATAAGGTGATCAAAAAAATACATCGCCACATCAATGTCCCGGTAATTGCGGGGGGATTAATTTTAGATAAAAGCGATATAGAAAATGCCCTCTCCAGCGGAGCAGTAGGGATATCCACCTCCAGCAGAGATTTATGGTAACCTCCATAATTTTGTGGAGGTTTTATTATTTTTTTTAAATTATTATATAAAATAAATATTCAAAAAACGACAAAAAGAATAAAAATTCCAAAATTTTTTACTTTTATTTCAAAAATACATATGTTAAAATTATTCTTGTTAAGTCCACTTATAGTTTAGTGGCAAACTTATAACATTATTAAGAGGGGGAGAAAAGATGAATAGTCTAATCCAAAAATGGAATCGACTAAGCTTAGTAAAACGAATACTTGTAGGCTTAATCGTAGGTATCATATTAGCACTAACGATGCCAGAAACGGCAAAGCCAGTTACTATTTTTGGTTCATTATTTGTTGGTGCTCTAAAGGCAGTAGCACCAATGCTGGTATTATTCTTAGTATCATCTGCTTTATCACAGCATAAGAGTGGACATCAGACCAATATGAAATCGATTATAGTTCTTTATTTAGTAGGAACATTTTCTGCAGGACTTATTGGCGTTCTTGCAAGCTTTATGTTCCCAGTTACGTTAACTTTGTCTGGAACTGAGGCAGGGAATTTAACACCTCCAGGTGGGGTTACGGAAGTATTAAAGGGGCTTTTATTGAATCTTGTTGATAATCCAGTAAAGGCTCTTTTCAATGCCAATTATATAGGAATACTATCCTGGGCAGTTCTTTTAGGCATTGCCTTAAGAAATGCTTCTGATTCTACAAAGACTATAATAGCTAATGTAGCAGATGCACTATCAACAATAGTTAGATGGGTTATTAACTTTGCACCCCTTGGAATTATGGGACTTGTTTTCGAGTCAATTGCTACGAATGGAATTCAAGCGCTATTAAGCTATGGACAATTAATAGTTCTTCTCGTTGGAGCGATGCTATTTGTAGCCCTTGTAGTTAATCCTATTATTGTTTTTTTATATATCCGTCAAAATCCATACCCACTTGTATTAAGATGTTTAAAGGATAGTGGTATTACAGCCTTCTTCACAAGAAGTTCTGCAGCAAATATACCAGTTAATATGAGCCTTTGTGAAAGCTTAGGGCTTGACAAGGACACCTATTCAGTGTCAATTCCTCTTGGTGCTACAATAAATATGGCTGGTGCTGCAGTTACAATATCTGTTTTATCCCTTGCGGCTGCCAACACCCTCGGTATAAAGGTCGACATTCCTACAGCCTTTATCCTAAGCGTTTTATCAGCCATAAGTGCCTGTGGTGCTTCAGGTGTAGCTGGTGGTTCCTTATTGTTAATTCCTCTTGCTTGCAGTTTGTTTGGAATTCCAAATGATATTGCAATGCAGGTTGTAGGTGTAGGTTTTATAGTGGGTGTTATTCAGGACTCATGTGAAACAGCTCTTAACTCATCTTCAGACGTTCTATTTACAGCAACTGCTGAGTTTGCAAAGTGGCGCAAAGAAGGAAGGAAAATCGATATATATGATACAAAGAAAACGGCATAAAATTTCCCCTGCATATTTGCAGGGGTTTTTTGTATTAATTTTTGTTAACAATTGCACAAAGCCCCTCTTAATGATAAAATACAATTTGTAAAATAAATGTAATGGGGGATGGAGATGAAAAAGGGAATTTTTTTATTTAGCCTTTTAATGTTTTTTATTTTGATTTTTTCTGGTTGTAAAAAAGAAGCTAAAATACTACAGGAACCTCTAGAAAAAACGGACTTTTTCCTTGGGACAGTATGTTCTATTAAAATATATGATGATGTTGACTCTACTGTTCTTGAAAAAGCCTTTAAAAGATTAAAGGAGATAGAGGACAAAATGACGATAAATGCAGAGGGCAGCGAAGTTGATGAGGTTAATGAAAATTCAGGAATAAAACCTGTCAAGGTTTCAGATGATGTTTATTACGTTATTAAAACAGGCAAGGAATTTGGAAAAGTTTCAGAGGGATTATTTGACATTACAATAGGGCCTATAGTTAAATTATGGAATATAGGAACAGATTATGCCAGGGTTCCAGAGGATTATGAAATAAAGGAAAAGCTTCCATTGGTAAATTATGAGGATATAGAATTAAACGATAGCGAAAAGACGGTCTTCCTAAAGAAAAAGGGAATGATGATAGACCTTGGAGGAATCGCAAAGGGTTATGCCGCCGATGAGGTTTGCAGAATACTTAAAGAAAACGGCGTTGAGCATGCTATTATAAACCTTGGTGGAAATGTTCTTGCAATGGGAGAAAATCCTGTTAAAAACAGGGATTGGAATATAGGAATACAAAACCCATATTCGATAAGAGGGGATTATTTTGCTATTGTTCCAATAAAGGATAAAACAGTTGTATCCTCGGGAGTTTATGAAAGATATTTTGAAGCTAATGGTAAAAGGTATCATCATATTTTAGATACCAAAACAGGGTATCCTGTAGAAAACAATTTAGTTGGAACGACAATAATAACAGATAAATCGATAGTAGCAGATGCATTGTCTACTACCATATTTGCTGCGGGAATTGAAAAGGGTTTAAAAATAGTAAACAGCATGGAAGGTGTAGAGGCAATTTTTATTACAAAGGACAAAAAGGTTTATATAACAGATGGGCTAAGGGGTAAAATTAACATAACAAATGAGGAGTTTAAGCTTGCAAATTAGAAAAAATTACAAAAATGTATGGAATTTTTTTCATATTGTGTTATAATATATGATAGATATTACGAAAAGTTAAGTTTTGGGTAGAGGGGTTGGTTTAATAATTAACAAACAATACCTCATCACCCTTCGTAATATTAAATTTTAGGTAAGGGGGATTAGTATGAAAAAAAGCATTAAAGTATTGACCTTTGCCCTTGCTGTTATGATTGCACTATCTTCATTTACAGTAAGCAATGGTCCAAAATTCTTTAAAGCTGATGCAGTTTCAGCAGCTACAAGCGGTGAAAGCAATAACAATCAAAACAAAACACAAACTGATACTAAAAAGACTAACACCACAACTAAGAAAACTACTCAAACAAAAACTACTACACAAACAAATGTAAAGGTTAATCGCTTGCTTGCATTAAACTCATATGGTGAAGATGTTAAAACATTACAAACATTGCTCAACAAATATGGATACAATCTAAAGGTTGATGGAATCTACGGACCAAAAACATTAGCAGCGGTTAAGGATTTTCAAAAGAAACATGGCCTTAAAGCAGACGGTGTTGTTGGACCAAAGACAATGGCAAAATTAAACCCAGCGCCTGTTAATGTTGCAAAGAATACTACAAAGCCAACAACTAACCCAAGCACAAACAATGAAGTTAAGAAGGAAAAGGCTATCATTAAGGTAGGAAAGGTAGATTATGCTGCCCATGGAACTAAGTGCTTTACATTTGCAATCGCTGCAGTTGAGGGCGATAGAATAGTTGCAGCTTATATCGACGATTATCAGTTTATGAGCAAGGACGTAGCAAAGGGAGTTCCAAACTCAGATGCTGATTTTGGAAAGAACTATCCACAGGGAATGGTTCTTGCATCAAAGATGACAAATGCAGAATACTATTCACAGTTAATGAAAGATAAGGCAAAATCAACAGTTCCAATTGATAAAAACTTCGAAGCTATAATTGAATTTGTAAAAGGAAAGACTATAAAAGAACTTGAAAATATCCTTGCATCAACACCAAAGGATAAGATGGCAGATGCAGTAAGTGGTGCAACTCTTGCTGATACCCATGGCTATATAACAGCAATAGTTGAAGCTGCTAAGGCTGCTAATAGCAGTCCAGAAATTGAAGTTACTGCAGATGAACTTAAGGATCTAAAGGTTGGAAAGGTTGACTTTGCGGCACACGGAACAAAATGTTTTACATTAGCTGTAGCATTCGTATCAGGAGACAAGATTGTTGCATCCTACATGGATGATTATCAATACATGAGCAAGGACGTAGCAAAGGGAGTTCCAAACTCAGATGCTGATTTTGGAAAGAACTATCCACAGGGAATGGTTCTTGCATCAAAGATGACAAATGCAGAATACTATTCACAGTTAATGAAAGATAAGGCAAAATCAACAGTTCCAATTGATAAAAACTTTGAAGCGATTTATAAATTTGTAAATGGAAAGACAATAAAGGAACTTGAAAATATCCTTGCATCAACACCAAAGGATAAGATGGCAGATGCAGTAAGTGGTGCAACCCTTGCTGATACTTATGGATATATAACAGCAATAGTTGAAGCTGCTAAGGCTGCAAGATGATAATTAGTATACATTGATATACCCTCACTTTTTAAAAAAGTGGGGGTTATTTTTGTGTTTTTTATTGTATGGTATAATTAATATAAAAATTAGCGGAGGAATATCTGATGAAAAGTCGGGATTTTATTAAATTTTTATATAATTATATAATTTTAATATTGATAATATTAAATATATTAGCCGGAGTTATACTCTATAGTATTGATAACAAGGACATAAAACCGATATTTTCTAAACCTAAATATCGTTTTTATTTTATTGCTCAAAATACTGTTGATCCCTTTTGGATGGAAGTAGTAAGAGGGGCAGAAGCAGCTGCAGGGGATTTAAATATTGCCATTGAGTTTTGTGCCCCCCGTTTTAGTGACATTCGGGAGGAATTAAAATATATTGATATTGCAACTCTTGCAAAAGTTGATGGAATTATAACCCATGCATTTAATACGGAGGATTTTACAAAGCTAATAGACAGGGCCTATTATAAGGGAATTCCTGTTATAACTCTTGAAAACGATAATAATAAAAGCAAAAGGTATGCCTTTGTTGGAACAAATAGCTTTGAAATAGGAAAGAAGGCTGCGCTACTCTTAATTAAAGCTACAGGGGGAAGGGCTAAGGTTGCTGTTATTTCTAATAGCGATTCCAATGGGGATTCTATTGAAAACAATCTAAAAATGAACGGTTTTTTAAGCACCATAAAGGATTATCCTGAAATGAAGGTTGTAAAGTATTACACATCTAAAATGGGGATTTTAAGTGCGGAGGAGATTACACAAAAGATAATCGATTCTAATGAAGGGATAAACGCGATATTCACAATAAGTTCAGCGGATACCTTAGGAGCTGCGCAGCTTATCGTGGATAGGAATATGGTTGGCAAAATTACCCTTGTTGGCTATGGGATTTCAGAGGAAATAACCCGCTATATTGAAAAGGAAATAATTTATGGGACGGTTGCAAGTGACCCATATAACATGGGATATGAAAGTATTAAGGCCCTTGTTGAAATAAAAGAGGGGAAAAATATTCCGACCTTTATAGATTCAGAAATAAGGGTAATAACAAAGGATGAGCTTTTTAATTTAAGAAAAAAGGAAATGCTAAGAAATAAATACCGAAAGTGGGAGAGCTTATATGAACAAGGAGATATTTAAGTTTTTAGGAATTAGAAAAAGACTCATAATTTATTTCCTCTTTACTATTTTCCTTTTGACCAGCACAAGTTTTTTTTCATTTTATACTGCAAAGGTTGTAATAAACAATACAAATAGCATTATAAACGATTATATATACTTAAATGAACTAAAATATAACATAAATGGACTTATGACGGAGCTTGAAAAATATCTAACAACAGCATCATCCGAAAACCTTCTTAATTACTATAATTATTATAATCGACTTCAGGAGATTTCAAATCAAATTTCCAGGACTCTTGAATATGATAATAAGCTTCTTATTTTAATGGACATCGGCAATATGCTTGATGAACTTTTAAGGGAAACGGATAAAGCCGTCCTTGCTAAAAGGGGGAGAATAAGCAGCAGATATATTTCAAATTTTCAGCGTTCAATAGAAATAAGTGAATATATAAATCAATATTATGACAAACTTCTAGACAGCAAACTTAAAACAGAATCAGAAAGATATCAAAACATAAATAAGAATATGAGTTTTGTAACTTATCTAAGTTTTTTGACAATAATAATATCAATTTTTTTATCTTTATATATAGCTATTATGTCAACATATAGGCTTACAAAGCCCATATCCGACCTTTCCAATTCGGCAGAAAAGGTAGCTAAAGGGCACTTTGACATAGAAATTTACAAGCCAAACACAGGAGATGAAACGGATATACTTGCAGGTGCATTTATTAAAATGGTAGACAGCATTAAAAATTATATAAATGAGCTAAAAAAACAAGCTGAGGTCGAAAAAAGATTAAAGGAACAGGAACTCCAAAATATAAAGATGGCAAGCCTTTTAAAGGAGGCAGAACTTAAGTTTTTACAATCTCAGATAAATCCCCACTTTCTTTTTAATACTTTAAATGCAGCTTCTCAGCTTGCTATGATAGAAGGCTCTGATAAAGCTTCCGAATTTATTGAAAATATAGCACAGCTTTTTAGATATAATTTAAAAAATATAGATGATTTAGTTCCATTAAGGGATGAAATAGAGCATGTGAAAAATTATATGGGAATATTAAAAATGAGGTTTGGAAATAGGATAGAGTTTTTTAGCGATATAGATGAAGGGGCCCTCGATGTTAAAGTTCCAAGAATAACCCTACAGCCAATAGTTGAAAATGCTTATGTCCATGGGCTTCAGAATTTAGAAAGGCCTGGCGAAATACACCTAAATGTTAAATCTATGAAAGAAAATATAATAATCGAAATAATAGATAACGGGATGGGAATGGATGAAGATACAATACAAAAAATACTTTTATCGGCTACAGATGAAAGATTATCTAAAAAACATGTTACTGGAATAGGTATGAATAATGTTTTGGAAAGGCTTGAGATTTTATTTGATATTCAGGATAGATGTGAATTAATAAGTATAGAAAGTAAACTGGGTTATGGAACCAAGATAACATTAAGAATACCAAAGGGGAATTCACGAATAAAGGATGTGAAGGTATGTTAAAGATTTTGATTGTTGATGATGAATATCTTGTGCTTGATTCTCTGAAGATGATAATATCTAAAAATTTTGAAGATGTTAAGGTCATTGGGACTGCAAGTTCAGGTAGAGAAGCAATAGAAAAGGCAATTGAGCTTAAACCGGATGCCATATTTATGGACATTCATATGCCAGGAATTGATGGAATAGAAGCCATAAGGCAGATTAAGGCAGCAAATAACGATGTATTTTTTGTTATACTTACGGCCTATGAATATTTTGATTATGCTAAAGAAGCACTTAATTTAGGAGTTTTTGAATACCTATTAAAGCCTATAAACAAATCAAAGGTAATTGAAACGATAAGCAAACTATCTGCTGCTGTTGAAAACAAAAGGAGAAATTTTCTAATAGAAGTAGAATTAAAGGATAAAATAAATAAAATTATTCCTTTTCTAGAAGCACAGTTTGTTTCTTATAAGATGTTTAATGTTGGAACATTGAATGAAGTGCAATTTTATGAAGGCATATTTAATATGGATCTTAAACATGGCTATGCTATGTGCATTTTATTTTCTGACTTTGAGGATAGAGGTAAAGTAGAGAGCCTTAAGGGAAGGCAGGACAAACAAAATTTTTATGACCTTTTAAAGATAAAGTTAAAGGGGTTAACCAATTGTCTTATAGGAAGACCATTGTCAGATAGAATAGTAGCTTTTATTCCTGTTAATGAAGCGGAAAATATAAATGATATAAAGGATAAATCCGTTAAGTTAGGAAAGAGGCTAACAGAAAAATTAATGGGATCAACTGATATAAAGTTTAAAATAGGGATAGGAAGGGTTTATGACCTTGAAGGATTCCCAAGGTCCTGTAGTGAGGCTTATCTTGCCGCAGCTACTAAAACTGATGGAATTATAATTCATTATGAGGATATACCATTAAATTTGCAATCCTCCTATGATTATAATAGTAACATTGAAAATTTGTTTTTGAACTCAATAATTACAGGGAATTTTAACGAAGCCCATGAGATTTTTAAAGAGATATTTGTTTGGCTTAACAGTATTTATTTAGAAGATATCGATAGGATAAAGGCAAAATTAATAGAACTAGTTTTTTTAATAGAAAGGGCAGTTTCCCAAAGGATTGATAATTTTAGTGACATTAAGCAAAAAGTTATTTTATCCTTATTAAAGATAAGCAATGGAATCGAATTAAGAATGCAATTTCTGCAATTTATATCCGATTTAGCCTATCAAATTCAAAATTCAAAAAACGGCAATATAGATGGAATTGTTTCAAAGGTTTTAGAGTATATAAATAAAAATTATCATCAGGATATATCTTTACATGATATAGCAAAAAGCGTCAATTTGAGCTACCATTATTTAAGCAAAATCTTTAAGGATAAAATAGGTAAGGGATTTATAGAATATTTAACAGAGCTTAGGATAGAAAAATCTATGCAGCTTCTTATAAATCAAAATTTAAGCATTAAGGAGATCTGTCAGCAGATAGGATACAGCGATCCAAATTATTATTGCAAGGCCTTCAAAAGGGTGACAGGAATGACGCCAACAGAGTATAGACTTTCAAGAAATGTAAGGGGGGATAATCTTGCTTAAGGATAGGATATTAAAAAACACCCTTACAGTTATATTGGTTGTTATTCTTTTTATTGAACTTTCTTTTATTTTTATAAAGCTTTATAAACCTGATTTTTATTTAAAACAATCTAATGGATCTAATTCTGAGAATAATAACAAAATTAAAATAGGTTTTTCCCTTGGGACATTAAAGGAGGAAAGATGGATAAAGGACAGAGACATTTTAATTACAAAGGCAAGAGAATTAGGGGCAGAGATAATAGTTCAAAATGCCAACAACGATGATCAGGACCAGCTAAAGCAAGTTAAATATCTATTAGATCAGGGTATAGATATTCTTATATTAGTTCCTAATGACTATAAAAAAGCCTCTAAAGCTGTTGAAATGGCAAGGGAAAGGGGGATCCCTGTAATTTCCTATGATAGGCTTGTTTTGAATTCAAATGTCGATCTTTATATAAGTTTTGACAACGTAAGGGTTGGAGAACTCATGGCCTTATGGTTGTTAAAAAAGGTAAAATGGGGGAATATTTTTATTGTCAATGGAGCTCCTAATGACTATAACACAAAAATGATTAAGGAGGGTTATGACAGGATATTAATGCCCTATGTTGAAGCTAAGAAAATAAACATAATAAAGGAGGAATGGGCAGAAAACTGGCTAAAGGAATATGCCTTTAGTGTTATTGATAAAGAACTTCAAAGGGGCACTAAAATTAATGGAATAATAGCAGGGAACGATAGCTTAGCAGAGGGGGCAATTGAAGCCTTATCGGAACACAGATATATGGGGAAGGTTTATGTTGTTGGACAGGATGCTGACCTTTGGGCATGCCAAAGAATTGTTGAGGGAACTCAGCTTATGACGGTTTATAAGCCTATTGACAAATTAGCAGAGGCAACGATTGAAATGGCCATAAAACTTGTTAAAAAGGAACCTTTAAATATAGAAAGGAAAATATTTGATGGCAAATACTATGTTCCGTATTATGTTTTGCAGCCAATTCCTGTTGATAAGGACAATATTGAGGAAACGATAATAAAGGACGGATTCCATTTAAAGGAAGAAGTATATATAAAAAAGGATGGCAGTCAATAGAAAATTCTATTGACTGCAATTTTTTACTACAAAAAATTACTACTTCAAAATTTTAAATTTGAATAATAGCTAATTTATGCATAAACTTTGCAAATAGGTCCAGAGACAAGCATCTTCATTTGTGCAATAATTTTAATAGAATTAATAATCAAAAAATTTAAAAATCAGGGGGGTTAAAAATGAAAAAGATCATTGCGTTTTTTATGTTAGCAATGATGATGCTAGGACTAACATCCTGCGGAACAAAAAAGGTGGATGTTGGTATAGTATTGCCAACAAAGGATGAACCAAGATGGGTTCAGGATGAAACAAGATTTAAGGAAGCTCTAAAGGATACCAATTATTCAGTTGAAATTTTATTCAGCCAAGGATCTTCAGCAAAGGAAAAGGAAAATGTTGATGCTTTAATTGCAAAGGGAATTAAAGTGCTTATAATTTGCCCACATGATGGTAATGCAGCTGCAGCTGCAGCAGAAGCTGCTAAAAAAGAAGGAATAAAGGTTATATCCTATGACAGATTGATAACTAATACCGACGCTGTTGATTATTATGTAACCTTTGATAGCATTGCAGTTGGTGAAGCTCAAGCACAATACCTTGTAGATAAAGCAAAGGGAAAAGGAAATCCACTTTATCTTTATGCAGGGGCAGCATCAGACAACAACGCATTCCTATTCTTTGAAGGTGCATGGAATGTTTTGCAGCCAAAGATTGCTGATGGAACATTCGTTATAAAGAACTCAAGCGAAGCTGTTGCTCTTCAAAATAAGCCAAAATTAACTCGTGATGAAATGGCAAGAATAATAGGCCAGATTACAACAAACTGGGATTTCAATGAAGCAAAGAGAAGAGCAGAAGACAACTTAACAGCTGCTAAGAAGGAAGATAAGGGTAATGTATTTATACTTGCACCAAACGATGGAACAGCTCGTGCTATTGCAGATGCCTTTGCAGCAGATAAAGATGTTACAAGCTATGTAGTAACAGGACAAGACGCTGAAAAGGCTTCAGTTCAGTATATAATTGATGGAAAACAATCAATGACAGTATTCAAGGATGTTAGAACTCTTGTTAAGGATGCTATAGCAATGGCAAAGGATTTACTCCAAGGAAAAGAACCAGAAACAACAGGAACATATAACAACGGAAAGATTGATGTTAAGGCAAAGCAAACAGAAGTTATAGTTGTTGATAAAAATAATGTAAAGGAAGCATTAATAGATTCAGGCTACTATAATGCTTCAGACTTTACAGGAATACAATAATGCAAATATGAATAGTGATAGTTTATGCTATCACTATTCATTTCTTAATCAATTAAATGTCATTTCAAGGAGTTTGGTGTTATGAGTGAATACATTTTAGAGATGAAGAATATAACAAAGACATTTCCAGGAGTTAAAGCATTAGATAACGTTGACTTTAGGGTAAAAAAGGGAGAGATTCACTGCTTAGTTGGAGAAAATGGTTCAGGGAAATCAACCCTCATGAAGGTATTAAGTGGGGTTTATCCTTTTGGAGAATACGCGGGAGAAATTATATTCGATGGAAAGCCTCAAAAATTTAAAAGTATAAACGATAGTGAACGAGTTGGAATTGTTACGATATATCAGGAACTTGCACTGATTCCTGAGCTTACGATATATGAAAACATATTTTTGGGGCATGAAATAAAGAAAGGAAACTTCATCGACTGGAATGAAACTATAGCAAGGGCAAAAAAGATGCTAAAAAAGGTTAAGCTGGATATAAATCCAACACTAAAGGTTAAGGACCTTGGGGTTGGCATGCAGCAGCTTGTTGAGATTGCAAAGGCCCTTTCAAAAAACGTAAAGCTTTTGATTTTAGATGAGCCAACAGCAGCTCTAAATGAGGATGACAGCGAAAACCTATTAAAATTAATTAAAGAGTTAAAAGAGCATGGAGTAACATGTATATTGATTTCCCACAAATTAAAGGAAGTTATATCCGTTGCGGATTCAATTACAGTGTTAAGGGATGGTAAGATGATTTCATCCCTTGAAGTTGGAAAGGATGAGATAAGCGAAAATATAATAATAAAACATATGGTCGGAAGGGAAATAGAGGATATTTATCCTAAGAGAAAGAAAAAGGAGTTTGGAGAGAAGGTCCTTGAGGTAAAAAATTTAAGCGCTTATGATCCTAATCTAGGAAGACAAATCCTAAAGGATGTTGAGTTTAACGTTCGAAAGGGTGAAATCGTAGGAATAGCTGGACTTATGGGTGCAGGGAGAACAGAGCTTGCTCTGTCCATATTTGGAAATCCCAAAGGTTATAGGTTAAAGGGTGAAATTTATGTTAATGGACAAAAAAAGAAATTTACAAAACCAAAGGATGCAATAAGAGCTGGAATTGCTTACGTATCAGAGGATAGAAAGGGAAATGGTTTGATCCTAATAGATGATATTAGAAACAATATTTCAATTACAAACCTTAAGGAACTTACAAAAAACGGGTTTGTAAATGAAAATGAGGAGATTAAAGTTGCCAATGAATATAAAGAGTCTTTAAGGATAAAAGCACCAAGCGTTGAACAAAAGGTTGGCAACCTTAGCGGCGGGAATCAACAGAAGGTTTCCCTTGCAAAGTGGCTTTTTGTAAAACCCCATGTCCTTATATTAGACGAGCCTACAAGGGGTATTGATGTTGGTGCAAAATATGAGATATATACCCTCATGAATCAGCTTGTTGAAAAGGGAATGAGCATAATAATGATTTCATCTGAACTTCCTGAAATTTTAGGAATGAGCGACAGAGTATATGTAATGTCGGGAGGTAGAATGGTTGGTGAACTGCCTATAGAAGAAGCAACCCAAGAAAAAATAATGGAACTTGCAACGAATTAGGAGGCATTGTTATGAAGTTTATGGATGAAGCTAAATATCTTTTAAAACAAAATATACGTGACTATGGAATGTATGTTGCCCTTGCAGTTATAATGATGATTTTTACTGCTACAACAGGTGGGCTTTTTATATCATCAAGAAATATAAGCAACCTAATAAATCAAACAGGCTATATAGCTGTTTTGGCGGTTGGCATGACTTTAATAATAGTTATAAGGCATATCGACCTTTCGGTAGGATATCTTGCAGGATTTTTAGGTGCAATTGCTGCTATACTTTTAACAAAGGCAGGGGCACCTGTATATTTAACTATTTTAGTAGTTCTTGTATTAGGAACTTTAATTGGACTTTTTAATGGTTATTTGGTTGCCTATGTTGGAATCCCAGCCTTTGTGGCAACACTTGCAGGAATGCTGGCCTTTAGGGGGGCGCTTCTTTTAGTTACAGAAGAGACAGGAACGATTATAGTGCCAAATAAAAGTTTTAATGCCATTGGTAATGGCTTTATTCCTGATATTGCCCATATTCCAGGAATTCATCTTTTAACTCTTCTAATTGGTGCGCTAGCGATAGTCTTTTATATATACAGCGAATTTAATGTTAGAAAAAATAAGATTAAATACAATTTTGAGGTTATATCCTTTAAGATGTTCATATTAAAACTTGTCCTTGTTTCATCGATAATTGCTTATGTTACATGGATTTTATCGGGATATAATGGACTTTCCTGGACAGTTGTTATAGTTATTATCGTTGTTGCTATATATCATGTAATAACTACGAAAACTCCCCTTGGAAGATATATATATGCAGTTGGTGGAAACCCTGAGGCTGCAAAGCTTAGCGGTATTGATGTAAGTAAGATTACATTGATAGTTTTTGGATCGATGGGCCTTTTATCAGCCCTTTCAGGAATACTTTACACAGCAAGACTTCAATCTGCAACAACAACAGCAGGAACGCTGTTTGAGCTTGATGCAATAGCAGCTGCTTATGTTGGTGGTGTTTCAGCAGCAGGCGGTGTTGGGAAGGTTACAGGTTCTATTGTTGGTGCCCTTGTTATGGCGTCTCTAATAAACGGAATGAACTTAATGGGAGTTGGAATTTCCTATCAGTATATAATAAGAGGTGCTGTTCTTGCAGCAGCAGTTATATTTGATGTAAAAACCCGCAACAAGAGTAGATAACAAGATCCCCCTAAAGCGTCTGGATTTTCCAGACGCTTTTATTATAAAGTTTTGTGCTAAGCAAACGATAATTTTAGTGAGGATTTAAGGACAACAAAAGCTAAGGAGGTTAAATTTACAATGAAGAAAATGGCTGGAACAAGTATTAAAATAAAATTAGTTGCAATGTTCATAGCAGTAATTGTATTTAGTATGGGAATTTTAGGTATTGCTTCATATGGCATATCAAAAAAATCACTTTCTGATCTTGGAAACAGAGCATTGAAAAACAAGATAAATATGGGTATTACATTTATGGAGGCATTAGAAAGTCAAGTTCAAGAAGGAAAACTTACTAGGGAGGAAGCTCAGGAAATTTTCAAATCTAAAATGTTAAATCCTAAAAAGGGTGATGGTAAAACAAGAGGACAAAATGAAAAGTTAGAATTAGATATAGGAGCTTACATGTTTGCTATAAATAGTCAAGGAATAGAAATGATGCATCCTTTTAAGGAGGGCGATGATATATCTAACATAGTAGATCCTAAAGGAAACAATATCGTAAAATTAATTATAGAAGAGGGTAAACATCCAAAAAATAATGGTATTATAAAATATTATTGGAAAAATCCAGGAGAAGATATAATTCGAGCTAAAACAAATGCAGTAGCATACTTTGAACCATGGGATTGGTATGTAAATGTTGGAGCTTATGATGAAGACTTTTATAGGCCGGCCCAAAAGGTTTTAAACATTATACTTTTGTTTTCTTTGATAAACCTTTTAGTAGGGTCCAGTTTGATATTGTGGTTTCTTAATAAAAAACTTAATCCATTAAAGGAACTTTCTGAATCCATGAAGGAGGTTGCAGAGGGTAATCTAAATATAGAACTTGAAATTAAAAGCAATGATGAAATAGGAAAAATACAAGAGAGTTTCGGGAAAATGCTAAAGGCCCAAAGGGAAATGATAAAGAAGATAAAGGTTAGCGTTGAGGAGGTATTGGGACAATCGGAAAACTTATCAGCTACATCTGAGGAGATGGCCTCAAGTTCACAGGAAGTTGCAAAGACGATGCAGCAGATAGCAGAAGGTTCTTCCTCCCAGGCAAATGATTTACAGGAAATAGTAGGGCTTATGACAGAGTTGACACAAAATATAGAAAATGCATTAAGGGAATTAACAACAGTTAAAGATGAAACTTTAAATACATCTAATAGGGCAAATATTGGTAAATCAGAGATGGATAAATTAATTAGGACAATAGAGGATATTAAAAATGCGTTTGAAATAGTAACATTAAAGGTTAATAATCTTACAAATTCAGTTAAAGAGATAAGCAATATAACTAACGTAATAACCTCAATAGCAGAGCAAACAAATTTACTTGCATTAAATGCTGCAATAGAGGCGGCAAGGGCAGGGGAGGCAGGAAGAGGTTTTGCAGTAGTTGCGGATGAGGTTAGAAAGCTTGCAGAGGAGTCGAAGAAGTCTGCTAGTGAAATAGTTGAACTCGTAAATTCAATTGAAAAGGATACGGATGATGTAATAATTACATCAAAGGATGTGGATGGATTTATAAAATCCCAGGCAACAGCAGTTGAAAAAACAGTAGCCTCCTTTGGGGATATACTTGAATCTATTGAAAGAATAGCACCTCTTATGAAGAATACCTATAATGCTATGGATGAGATGGTAAGCTCCAAGGATAAAGTTCTTTTAAAGGTTGAGGCGGTAAGCGCAGTAACGGAAGAAAACACAGCAGCAGCTGAAGAGGTTGCAGCATCTTCAGAGGAACTTTCAGCATCCTCACAGGAGGTTGCAGCAACAGCCAATACTTTAAATCAGCTTGCTACTGATTTAGCTAATGCTGTTGAAATATTTAGGTTAAATTAAAAGGATATTGTGCTTAAGGCAGATTATCAATATCTGCCTTTTATATTTAATAATGGATTTGCTATAATTTAGATTTTATATTGCCTTTTATATCTAAATATTGTAAAATTAGTTTAAACGATGATGGTTTGTGTCGAATTATGTTATAAAGGTGAGAATTATGAAAAAGAAGAAGATTAACTTAACTAATATAGCTATAATTCCACTTATTGTGGTGATTATATCAATATTTTTAACTATGTTCTCTACTTATTTAACAGGAAGTAAAATTATTAAGAATAAAACCAAGGAGTTTGGGCTTAATATTGCAAAAGAGGTTGCTGTTGCTATAGAAAATAACGAAACTTCATTAAGAAAGATTGATGAGACCTTTGAAGATAAAATTATAATGGCTGGAAGAGCGGTTTTATTAAATGATAACAAGATAAACAATACCCTGTTAAAAGAATACGCATATAAATTGGGGATATTTGAATTAAATCTATTTAACAAGGAAGGTAAAATAGTATTTTCAAACATTGATGAATATGTTGGATTTATTGCGCCAGAGAATCATCCTATAAGAAGATTTATGAAAAGCAGTTATTCTGAGTGGGTAGAGGAGGATATAAGAAAGGATGTATCTTCCGATAGGTATTTAAGATATGGCTATGTTAAGAATAAAGATGGTTCAATAATCCAGGTTGGAATTCTTGCAAATGAAATATATGAATAAAGAAGAATTTTTAACCCCCAGATATTATTAAACCATTATATTAACGACGATAATATCCTTTATATTTTGCTATATGACAAAAATTTAAGTGTAGTCTCTTATGTTGGTGATTTTCAGCAAGAGAAGATAAATGATAAACCATATCTTGATGAAGTATTAAATGGCAAAACAGTTGTAAACGAGATGATAGATAAAGAAGGGGAAATAAATATAGTTAAGATTCTAATGCCCGTATTTTCAGAGGGTAAAATTACAGGCATTTTAAGTATGGGACTATCCCTAAAAAGCCTAATCATATCCCTATATAAATATTTTGCTATTTCTTTACTTATAGCACTATTAACTTCTTTGATTATTTTACTTATAGTAAATAAAAAGATTATAAAACCTATTGATGTCTTGTCTGAAGAACTTAGTCAAATCGATTTAGAGGGAAACTTAGAATATAGAGTTGAAATTTTTGAAAATGATGATTTTGCTGATCTTAAAAGGGTAATAAATGAGATGCTTGATAAGATAAATGGATATGTAAATAATATAAAGGAACATAAAGAGGAGCTTTTGGTATCTAATGAGGAGCTGGCTGCAACGGTTGAGCAGCTTACTGCAGCAGAGGAGGAGCTAAGGGCCCAATACGAGGAAATCCAATCTTATAATGAAAGATTACAAGAATTACAACAAAAGTATGAAATAGCCATCGAAGGAAGCAATAGTGCCGTTTGGGAAATTGATTTGGAAAAAGGGACAATTAATTTGTCAGAAAGTTTCCTTCAAATGATGGGTATTAGTTTGTATGGTGAGAATGAATTATCAAAAGTTTTTGATACAGTTTTAGAGGAAGAGGATAAACAAAGACTAATAGATTCCTATCATAGATATATCCATGGCTATTCTGATGGGATATATTCACAGATAAAAATGAAAGATTCAAAGGGAAGAACAAGATGGTTTTTGATTTCAGCAAGATGTATTAAGGATATTAAAGCAAGAAAACTTTATGGTATTTTAACTGAAATAACAAGGCTTAAAGAACAGGAGGAGGCCATCACTTTTCTTGCCTACAACGATCACTTGACAGGACTTCCTAATAGAAGAATGCTTGAAAAGACTTTTAAAGAAGTTGTAAAGGACGGACATGGTGCAGTTGTATTAATGGATTTAGATAATTTTAAAAATATCAACGATACTAAAGGGCATGTTTTTGGAGATGCACTGCTTAAAAGTGTGTCGGAATTTTTTAGCCAAATGAAGGAAGAAAATATAAACTTTTTTAGATTTGGTGGGGATGAATTTATAATATTGATTAAGAATGAAATGAATACTGAAAAAATTGAAGGTAAAGTAAAAAATATTATAGATAATTTAGCAGAAAAAATAAAGGATGTTCTAAAAGTTAATATCACAGCAAGTTCTGGTATTGCATTATATCCCATAGACGGCCTAAGTTTAGATGATTTATTAATGAAGGCAGATGTTGCTTTATACGGGGCGAAAAGTTCTGGTAAAAATAAATATATATTTTTTAACAATGAAATGATTGATAGGCTTAAGGAAAGAATGGAGATTGAAGAGATATTGAGAGATTCTATAAACAACGATGGTTTTGTTTTATATTATCAACCTATTATTGATGCTAAAAGCTATGAAGTTGTTTCCTTTGAAGCACTTTTAAGATTAAGAAATCATAACATATCCCCTGCTAAGTTTATCCCCATTGCAGAGGATACGAACCTTATAGTTCCAATTGGAGAATGGGTTATTAAAGAGTCATTGATGCAGCTTAAAGGGTGGAAGGAAAAGGGATACAAATTAAAGCCTATTGCAATAAACGTCTCGCCTGCTCAAATTAAAGATAAATCCTTCCCCAAAAAAGTAGAGGGTATGCTTGAGGAATTTAATATTGAACCTTTTTATATAGAACTTGAAATAACTGAAAATATAATGCTGGAAAACCATGATGATGTAATTAATACATTAAGACAGCTAAAGGATATAGGCGTTAAAATAGTTTTAGATGATTTTGGGACGGGATATTCTTCGATAAATTATTTGACTTATCTTCCTGTTGATAAAGTAAAATTAGATAAAAGCCTTAGCGATAGATTTTTAACTCATGATGCTTTAATAGTAAAGAACCTGATCTCCTTTGTAAAGAGCCTGAATCTTAAAGTAGTGGCAGAGGGAATAGAAACTAAGGTTCAAAGGGATTTATTAAAAGAAATAGGATGTGACTTTATTCAAGGATATGTCTTTAGCAAGCCTGTTCCATCAGAAAAAATTGAAAATAAATTTTTAGGATAGGGATATTTCCTATCCTTTTTTGTCGGAAAATACTAAAGACATAGGATAAAGAGTCGATAAATAAAATATGAAATTTAAAAAATATTTTAATCATATTAAAATTAAAGGGGAGCATGATTAGTATGAATTTTTTAAAGAGGATGATGTTAAGGCAAAAATTAATATCAATTTTTATTTTAATATCAGTTGTTCCTGCAATAATAACGACATCAATTACTTTATTTAGAAGTAAAGCATTGGTAGAAAGCAAAGTAAATAATTTAACAAAACAAATTTCTGATGAAAAGATTGCATATATTGATACTTTTATTGAGAGAATTATAGGTCAAATTGATTCCGTTATTAAAAATCCTGATGTTTATAGAAGGGACAATGCAAAGCTCTTGAATATCCTTCAAAATCTTCAACAATCTGATGAAAATGTAATAGCTTTATATGTAGGAAATAGTGATAAGGAAATGCTTATATATCCTAAAATTCAGCTTCCAGAAGGATATGATCCTACATCAAGACCATGGTATAAAGATGCCGTAAATTCCTTTGGGAGGGCAGTTATAACTGATCCCTATGAGGATGCAGCAAGTAAAGACATGGTTATAACTGTTGCAAAGGCCTTTAAGCTTTCCGATGGAAAAACAGCTGTTGTTGCAGCGGATGTAAGCATAGATACTATAATAAAAAATATGTTAAAGACGAAGGTTGGAGAAACAGGATATACAACCTTGATTTTAGATAACGGAGTAGTAATTGCCCATCCTAAAAAGGAAATGCTCTTTGTAAATATCGCTGAAAAGTATGATTTTGGTAAAAAGGTTGTTCAAATGAAAAATGGTAATTTAAAATATAATTTTAACGGTGAAGATAAGATAATGGGATTTTCCCAGTCAAAACTCACCAATTGGATTGCCATTGCGACAATGAATCAAAGTGAATATGCAAAGGAATTTAATAATAGTCTTACCCAAACAGCAATAATACTAGCTATAATGGCAGCATTAACTGCTATTTTAGGTTTAGCTTTTGCCAACAGAATCTCAAATCCTTTAATAAATATTATGCACCTTATGAAAAGGGCAGAGAAGGGTGATATGGCAATAGATGTTGAGGTTACAAGCAGCGACGAAGTAGGAAGGATACAGGAAAGCTTTAAAAATATGATAAAGGCCCAAAGGGAAATGATAAAGAAGATAAAGGTTAGCGTTGAGGAGGTATTGGGACAATCGGAAAACTTATCAGCTACATCTGAGGAGATGGCCTCAAGTTCACAGGAAGTTGCAAAGACGATGCAGCAGATAGCAGAAGGTTCCTCCTCCCAGGCAAATGATTTACAGGAAATAGTAAGCCTTATGATTAACCTTACTAATAGCATAGAAGGAGCCTACCAACAGTTACAGAAGGTCAAGGATGAGGCTGGAAATACAAGTAATAAAGCAAGTGCAGGAAAAGAAGAGATGGACAAATTAATAAAGTCAATAGATGATATAAGAAATGCCTTTGAATTAGTTGTAGCAAAGGTTAACAATCTAACGAGCTCAGTAAAGGAAATAAGCAATATAACAAGCGTAATAACATCCATATCAGAACAAACTAACTTATTAGCATTAAATGCTGCAATAGAGGCAGCAAGGGCAGGGGAGGCAGGAAGAGGTTTTGCAGTAGTTGCAGATGAAGTTAGAAAGCTTGCAGAGGAATCTAAAAAATCAACCAGCGAAATAGCAGAACTTGTAAGCTCAATACAAAAGGATACGGAGGAAGTAATAAAGACCTCCAGCAGCGTAGAAAATTTTATAAAATCTCAGACCAAAGCAGTAGAGAACACTGTAGGTGCCTTTGGAGAGATATTAGAATCTGTAGAAGGAATAGTTCCGCTAATGGAAATGGTGCATAGAGGAATGGATGAAGTAGTGAAGTCAAAGGATGAGATACTATCAAAGGTAGAAGCTGTTAGTGCAGTAACGGAAGAAAACTCAGCAGCAGCTGAAGAGGTTGCAGCATCTTCAGAGGAGCTTTCAGCATCCTCACAGGAGGTTGCAGCAACAGCGGAGCATTTAAGTTCCTTAGCTTCTGATTTATCTAAAATGGTTGATGTGTATAAAGTTGAATAAAATAAAACTTAAAAGGGAAGCTAAGTGGCTTCCCTTTTAAGTTGGGATAAATTTGGTTGAGATGTTATTAAATTAAAAATATAATAAAATATAAGAAATTGTTTAAGATATGAATAAAAGCTTTGTGTTTTTACCCAATAGGGGGGATTTTATGATTAAAAGGCTAGATATAGCACAAATCAACGATATTATAAATAAAATAATAGAAAACATAAATTTAAGCAGGGAACAGATATTTGATATAATAGACGGGATAAGAAAAGAAGAGGAAAATCTTATGCTTGAAATAGCAAGCATTAAAAATAGGATATTAAATGTTATAGATGAGGTAGACAGGTTAGAAAAACTAGATAAGAAGCTTAGAATAAGGCTTGCTGAGGTTTCAAGGGATTTTTTTAAGTATACTGAAGAGGATATAAAAAAGGCCTATGATGAGGCCTATGAAGTTAGAATGAAGTTAAATGAAAAGAAAAACGAAGAAAAAATGTTAAGGGAAAAAAGGGACCACTTAGAGATACAGCTAAAAAAATTGGCAGAAAACATAAAAAATGCCGAGAGGGTAATTCATCAAATTAACGTTGCTCTAAAATATTTAGAAGGAGACATATTGCCTGCCCTTGGAATGGATAATGTAGAATCGGAGATGCTCCTTGGAATAAAGATTTTAGAGGCACAAGAAAATGAAAGAAAAAGAATAGCAAGGGATATCCACGATGGCCCAGCCCAGTATATTGCAAATGCAGTAATGAGGGTTGACTTTTGCAAAAGGATAATTGAAAAAAATATAGATGAAGGATTAAAGGAGCTTTTTGAATTGAAGGAAATACTGAAAAGGGCCCTTAAGGAGGTTAGGGATATAATATTTGATTTAAGGCCCATGTCCTTAGATGACCTTGGATTAAATCAAACCATTCATGAGCTTGTAAAATCTATAACCCAGGATCATGATTTAAAAATTAATTTAAAATTGAAACCTGTAAAGGACGAGATTGAGCCAATAATTCAGGTTGCAGTATTTAGAATAGTCCAGGAAATTTTAAACAATGTTAAAAAACATTCAAAGGCTAAAAACGTAGAGATAAAATTAGATTATGGTTTAAAATATCTAATGCTTGTAGTTAATGATGATGGAATAGGCTTTGATGTTGAAAAACCTTAGATGAGGTAAAAAAACGAGGAGAATCCTTTGGTCTTTTAGGAATAATGGAAAGGGTTAAACAACTTCAGGGGGATATTCATATAGAGTCCAAAAGGGGAATAGGGACAACGTTTAAAATAAAGCTCCCTGTAAACAGGAAGGTGTTGAAGGATGAGGGAGAAAATTAAGGTATTAATTGCCGATGATCATGAACTTATAAGAAGGGGACTTGAAAGGATTATAAGCTTTGAAGAGGACCTAGAGGTTGTTGGAGAAGCAAGGGATGGCAGGGAGGTTTTGGATATTTTAAAATCAAAGGCTGTGGATGTTTTACTTTTAGACATTAATATGCCCATAATAAATGGAATTGATGTTTTAAAGGTTGTAAAGAGGGATTTTAACGCTTTAAAGGTTATACTTCTTACCGTCGAAAATCAAAATACCATAATAAAAAAGGCAATAGAAATAGGTGCTGATGGGTATATTTTAAAGGATTCTGCCGGATGCGAAATAGTAGAAGCCATAAGAAGGGTTTATTTCGGAGAAAACTTTATAGACAAATCCTTAATGTCAATTCTTTTTGAGGACATCAAATCAAAAGGGAAGAGAACTAATATTTTAGATTCCCTTACCAAAAGGGAAAGTGAGATACTTTATCTTATATCCCAAGGTTTATCTAATAAGGAGATAGGTGAAAGGCTTTTTCTTTCTGAAAAGACAGTTAAAAACTATACCACAAATATATTTTCAAAGCTTGACGTTAGGGACAGGGTTCAGGCTGCTATAATTGCTATAGAAAATCATATAGAGGAATATTTTAGGGACTAAAGTCCCTATTTTTTTGTGCCTTTTGTTTCTATTTCATTTTTTTTTGACAGAATACAATAATATTAAGAAAAGGGGAAGGACAGCAGAAAAAATTAAAAGGGGGTTATATATATGCTAAGAAACCTTTTAGGTTTTATGATGAGTTTAAATTTTAAGAAGCAAAAAGGACAAGGCATGGTAGAATACGGGCTCATAATCGCATTGGTTGCTGTGGTTGTTATAGTTGCACTAACGCTACTTGGCGGAAATATAAGAAATATATTCAACCAAATTGCAGGAGAGCTTGGAGGCGGCCAATAACTCTAAAGAAAGTAGATATGCAAAGGCATATCTACTTTCTTTGTCCATAGGCTTTTAAAAGTGGTGATGGGGATGAAAAAAAAGGGACAGTCCCTTGTGGAATTTGCAATTATACTTCCTATTTTGGTTTTAATAATTTTTGGAATCATAGAATTTGGAATTTTGATGAATTCATATATAGTTATTCAAGCTGCTTCAAGGGAAGGGGCAAGGATAGGGATAGTTGGCGGGACGGATGAGGATATCTTAGATTCCGTTTATACTGCTGCTTCTAACCTTGATATCAATAGGATCAATGTAAGTATACATCCTAATGAAGGATCAAGAAAGTCAGGAGATACTTTAACTGTTCAGGTTGAGTATGATTATGATATTTTAATGCCTGTAATAAGCAATCTTTTAGGGGACAGCATAAGACTCAGGGCTAAAACATCTATGAGGGTAGAGTAGGTGATGGGAATGAAAAGAAAGGGAAATGCAGCGATTATCTTGGTAGTTGCCTTTACTGCTTTATTAGGCTTTACCGCCCTTGCTCTGGATATAGGAAATGTTTATATAAATAAGGTTAAGCTTTCAAATGCCCTTGATGCTGCTGCCCTCTCGGCCTGCCTTGAACTTCCGGAAAATCCTTCAAAGGCAAGTATAATTGCCTATGAATACTTAGAGAAAAACGGAATTGATCCAAGTAGAACTACTATAAGTATAAGCGATAATAACAAACAAGTAGAGATAGAAGGCGATTTAGATGTTGAATACTTTTTTGCAAAGGCAATCGGACTTAAAGGGACAAAGGTTTATGCAAAAACAAGGGCTGCCATAGGACCTGTAAAGAGCGTAAAGGGGGGCTTAAGGCCCTTTGCGGTTGTAGCCTATGATTTTTCCTATGGGGATAGGGTGACATTAAAGGAGGATGCAGGAGACGGATACCATGGAAACTATGGCGTTGTTGCCCTCGGCGGATTTGGGGCCAACGTCTTTAGAATAAATGCACTATATGGATATAACGGGAAAATTAGCGTAGGGGACCTTATAGATACAGAACCCGGTAATATGGCTGGGGTTGTTGATGATATAAGAAATTATATCAATGCGGACCCCTATACCTTTCAAAATTTCAAAAGGGATTCAAGAAGGCTATGGACACTACCTTTAGTTAACACTTTAGAGGTAGACGGAAGAAAAAAGGTTTTAGTTGTTGGATTTGCTGAGTTTTTTGTTGAGGATGTTGAAAAAAGAAGTGGAAAGGCTGAAGTTACTGGAAGGTTTATAAGATACGTAAGAAGTGGGGAGATAGATTTTACTTTAGAAGATACAGGCCTTTATGCTGCAAAACTTATAAGATAGAGGTGTTGTTATGAAAGGATCCATTAAAAGGCTTATTTTAATCTCCTTTATCATATCCTTAATGTCCACAATAGGAATTTATTACTACATGAACTTTCCAAAGGATAAGGAAAAGGTTAAAAAGATAAAAATTTTAGTTGCAGCCGAAAACATTTCAAGGGGAAATCCAATAGAAGATAAGATGATAAAGGAAGTAGAAGTGGAATATTCTGATGCCTTTTCAAATTATGTAAGGGATAAGAAAGGCTTAATAGGCCGCTTTGCAAAGGTCACTATTTATAAAAATGAACCCTTTATATGGGATAAGCTTATAGACAAAGAGAGTTCAAGCCTAAGTTTTAAGCTTCCTAAAAACCATAGGGCAGTTTCTGTAAGCGTTACAGGGGATACCGGTGTTAGTTACCTTTTAAAGCCTGGGGATAGGGTGGATGTTTTAGTATTTTTAAAGGAAAAGATGGATAACGATAAAACAAGGCCCAGCATTGCAAAAACTATAATTCAGGATGTTGAGGTTTTGGCAATTGACAGAAACACCCAAGATGAAACTAAGACAAAGGACGATGGAAAGGTTCCCCAGAGCTTTTTTGTTACATTATCTATTCCAAATGATGATGTAGAAAAATTGGTCCTTGCAGAAGGCGTTGGAATTATAGAGCTTGCCCTAAGACCTATTAATAGTGAGGATAGGATAAATTCAAAGGGAGCCGTTGAGGATAATCTTTTAAACAGCACAAGCAGCATAATCTATAAGACGATTATTTATACCGTTAAAAAGGGAGATACATTAAGGAATATCAGCAGAAAATTCTATGGAACTCCGGATAATTATATCCTTTTAAAGCAGGTCAATGGAATAAAAAACGAAAATTTAATTGAACCTGGAATGAAGATAAAGGTTTTGCTTCCTGTAAAGGAGTGATAGGATGATTAGGATTTTAATTGCCGATGACATAAAGGAGACAAGGGAAGTTATAAAAAAGATATTAGATATGGAGGATGGATTTTTAGTTGTTGGGGAGGCACAGAATGGAGAGGAAGTTTTAAAACTTATTCCAAAGGTAAAACCTGATGTCATCCTAATGGATATCAATATGCCTATAATTAATGGGCTTGAGGCTACCGAAAGGATCACAAGGGAATATCCCAATATAATAGTTATAATAATGTCGGTTCAGGGAGAGAGTGAATATCTAAGAAAGGCTATGTTCTATGGTGCAAAGGAATATATTATAAAGCCCTTTAACTACGAGCAGTTAATAGAAACCATAAAGGCGACCTATGAAAGATACAAAGACTTAAATAAGATGATAGAAAAAGAAAAAAACGCAAAGATAATTACCCTCTTCAGCACCAAGGGGGGAGTTGGGAAAACCACGTTGGCAACCAACCTTGCAGTCCTTTTTAGTCAAGGGAAAAAAGTCCTTCTTTCGGATTTAGATCTTCAATTTGGGGATATTGCTGTTTTAATTAATGGATTAAATTATAAGACGATAATGGATGCTATAAACGATGATTTAGAATCCTTTAGCAGCATAAAACAATATTTATATTCCTTTAATGAAAACTTGGATGTTTTGTTTGCACCAAAAAGCCCGGAGGAGGCAGAATTTATAGGCAAAGAAAGCATAGAAAGGATTTTAGATGTTTTAAAGAAACACTATGACCTTTTAATTATAGACACAGGAGTTAATTTTTCAGATAATACATTGTTTGTATTAGATAGCGCAGATTATATATTCTTTATATCAAACATGGATATTGCTTCATTAAAAAACGCAAAGATAGGGCTTAATGTTATGAAATCCTTAGGATACGATAGCAAAAAAGTAAAGCTTATAATAAACAGATTTAACACTAAATATGGTGTAAGCTTAAGGGATATTGAAGAGACCTTTAAGGAAAACTTTTTTAAAGTTGTAGAAGACGATGAGGAGGCGGTTATTATCTCTATAAATAAAGGACAACCCATAGCAGCAAATCCAAAATATAAAAAATCCAAAATATTAAAATCCCTTGAGGATATAACAAAGTCCATTGAGATTTAGTGGACTGGGGGTGTGACTATGAGCCTTGTAAAAAGACTTGAGGGAATTAGCGATAAAAAGCAGACAAAAAAAGAAAGGGAGATGGACCCCTATATAGAGCTAAAAACAAAGATTCAAAATAAAGTGATTGAGGAGCTGGATATAGATTTTAATGAGATTTCTGATGAAAACGAAAAACTAAAAGAAAAGATAATCTCTATAATCGATAAAAATATTGAAGAGGAATCATTAAATTTAACGAATGCCCAAAGGAAAAAGATAAAGGAGGAGCTTTTAGATGAGATAATAGGATTTGGACCAATAACATCCTTTTTAAAGGATCCAAATATTAGCGAGATAATGGTTAACGGTCCTAATAAAATTTATGTTGAAAGGAATGGTAAGCTCCTTCTTACCGATGCGAAGTTTAAAAACGATGATCATGTTATGCATGTTATAAAAAAGATAGTATCCCCCTTAGGAAGAAGGATAGATGAATCATCGCCAATGGTGGATGCAAGACTTCCTAATGGTTCAAGAGTTAATGCGATAATTCCTCCCCTTGCGATAGATGGCCCTGCAATTACCATAAGAAAATTTTCCGAGGATCCCTTTACAATAGAAGACCTAATTAGTTTTGGAACGCTAAATGCCAAGATGGCGGAGTTTTTAAAGTGCTGCGTTCAGGGAAGGCTTAATATAATAGTTTCCGGTGGAACGGGAAGTGGAAAAACTACAACTCTGAATGTTTTATCCTCCTTCATTCCAAACGATGAAAGAATAATAACCATAGAGGATGCAGCAGAACTTCAACTTTCACAGGATCATGTTGTAAGGCTTGAAACAAGGCCGGCAAACCTTGAGGGGAAAGGGGAGGTTACAATAAGGGATCTTGTCAAGAACAGCCTTAGAATGAGGCCGGATAGAATTGTTGTCGGTGAGGTTCGCTCCGGTGAGGCCCTTGATATGCTTCAGGCCATGAACACAGGGCATGATGGTTCATTGACAACAGGTCATGCCAATTCCCCAAGGGATATGCTCTCAAGGCTTGAGACGATGGTTTTGATGTCAGGGATGAACCTTCCTGTTAAGGCTATAAGGGATCAGATAGCTTCAGCAATAGACCTTATAATTCAGCAGGCAAGACTATTAGATGGAAGTAGAAAGATAACCCACATTACAGAGGTGCAGGGTATGGAGGGCGATGTAATAGTCCTTCAGGATATATTCAGGTTTGAACAAAGGGGTGTTGACAGCAAAGGAAAGGTAAAGGGAGATTTTGTATTTACAGGAGTTATTCCAAAGTTTATGCAGAAATTAAAGGAAAAGGGTATAGCTGTTCCGCCGGATATATTTTCATGATGGGGTGGGAGTATGATAATTTTTATATTTTTTTCAGTATTCTTTTTAATATTGGCTATATTTTTAGTTTTCCAAGGCAAGGAAAAACCCATTGAAAGGTTAAAGGAAATGGAGGATAATCAAAAACAAATAAAGGATGAGGAAATAAAAAAAGAGAGCCTTATCAAATTTCTTGCAAGATTTATTCCAAAGAAAAAGGGAAAAAGGACTCAACTTGAAGAAAATATTATAAAATCCGATATTCCTTTAACCTTGGAGGAGGTTTATGTAATAAAAATATTAATAACAGCCCTTGTTACTTTATTTATATATGCAGTTTCAAGGGATCTTTTAATTTCCTCCTTTTTAATGGTTATTGCATTTTATATTCCAGATATCATAATACTTAAAAAGAAAAAGGACAGGATAAAGGAGTTTGACCTTCAGCTTGTAGAGGCGATAACTTTGATTTCAAACTCCCTAAAGGCAGGGTATTCCCTCATGCAGTCCATTGCAGTTGTAAAGGACGAGATGATGGAGCCTATTTCAAAGGAATTTAATAGGCTTTTAAAGGAGATAAGCCTTGGGAAAACCGAAGAAGAAGCCTTTTTGGATCTTCAAAACAGGGTTGATTCGGAGGATTTAAAACTATTCATCAATGCCCTTTTAATACAAAAGGATGTTGGAGGGAATTTATCTGAGATATTTGATAATATAGCAGAAACCATAAGGGAAAGGCAAAAATTAAAAAGCGAACTAAATGCCTTAACTGCCCAGGGCAAACTTACAGGGCTTATAATATCCCTCATGCCTATATTTCTTGCAATGATAATTTATTCCTTTAACAGGGAATATATAATGCTCCTTTTTACTACAAAGATAGGAATAGCTATGGTTATGTTTGGGGTAATAAGCCAGATTATTGGACTTTTTATAATACGAAAAATAATAAACATAGACCTTTAGGGGGATGGTGATATGTTTTTTTTAATTTTATTGTTTTTCATATCCTGCTTTACACTTATATATTCGGTTTTGTATTACTCATATCAGGATAAAATAATTATTCAAAAAAGGCTACAGGATTTAGAGGGTAAAATTGTAGAAGATAAAGAGCTTTTAACTTTTAGCCAAAGGGTTATAAAGCCTATATATGACATGATAAATAGGCTCCTAAGTAAATTAACTCCATCCTATAAGCTTGTTACAATAGCCAAAAAGCTTGAAAGGGCAGGATATCCTAAGGATTTTACCCCCGAAAGGTGGATGTTTGTAAAATATACATCGGTTTTGATCATATTTTTGCTTTCATATATGTTATTTTCATCTATTCAAGATAGCAGGATTAAATCAATCTTTATTTCCCTTTTGACAGCAATTTTAACTAATGTAATCTTTAATGTTAATTTATCCTCAAAAATTCAAGGGAGGAGAAAAAGGATATTAAAGGATCTTCCTTATATTTTAGACCTAATTACCGTAAGCGTTGAGGCGGGATTATCCTTCGATGGTGCCATCGCAAGGGTTATAACCATCATAAAGGGGGATCTTAGCGATGAGTTTGCAAAGACGTTAAAGGAGATTAGGATGGGAATTCCAAGGAAAATTGCCCTTAAAAATATGAGCGACAGAAATGAAGTAAGGGAGCTTTCTATGTTTGTAACATCTCTAATTCAGGCGGATGAACTTGGAGTTAGCCTTGGAAAGGTTTTAAGGATAGAGAGCCAAAATTTAAGGGAGAGAAGAAAACAAGTGGCAAAGGAAAAGGCCATGAAGGTTCCGATAAAGATGCTTTTCCCCTTAGTTTTTTTTATCTTCCCAACGATATTTATCATACTTTTAGGCCCTGCAATAATAAAGGCGATAGAAATGTTTACAAGGTGATGTTATGAAGGAAAAGGTTTATATAGAAGGTAAAGTTATTGAGGCTTATATTGCCGATACATTCTTTAAAAGATTAACAGGTTATATGTTTAGAAAAAGGCCCCATCATGAGGCGATACTTTTTAAACCCTGTAACAGCATCCATACCTTTTTTATGTTTTTTAACATTGACGTATACCTTTTAGATGAAAATATGAATGTCATTAAAAAGATAAAAAACCTAACTCCATGGAAGATACTCCCCCCAATGAAGGGTGTAAAATATGTATTAGAAGTGCCTGCCACTTGACATTTTGACTTTTTGACATTTCTACATTTTACCAATAAAAATGATGCTTGTTTTAACTATGAAAGTTACCTTGACAGGCCTTATAATTTAGAAATAAACTATTAATAATAACGTTAAGCTAAAATTAATTTCAAGGGGGGATCTTTATGATAATTGTAATAACAGGTGCAGGTTCAGGATTGGGAAGGGAGCTTGCAAAGGTATATGCCGAAGGAAACGATTTGATTCTTATAGGAAGAAGTTTAGAAAAGCTTGAAGAAACAAAAAGGGAGATAGAAGGTGCTAAAAGCATTAATTGCATTTCCTGCGATATCACCAATCCACAGTCGGTGGAAAACTTAAAAGAAAAAATAAAACATATCCACAACTTTGTGGATATCCTTATAAACAATGCTGGTGTTGGTATATTTGGCCCAATTGAAGATATGGAATATAAAGATATAGATACTGTTATTGACACAAATGTAAAGGGAACAATTTATGTAACAAAGGTCCTTATGCCCATGATAAAGGAAAAAATAATGAACATTATTTCAACAGCAGGATTAAGGGGCAAGGTTAATGAATCAGTTTATTGTGCCAGCAAGTTTGCAATAAGAGGCTTTTCCGAGAGCCTATTAAAGGAATTAGAAGGTAGGATAAAGGTTGTAGCTGTATATATGGGAGGTATGGATACGCCATTTTGGAATAATACAGACCATGTAAAGGATAAGTCAAGGTTTAAATCCCCAAGGGAAGTTGCCCTTAAAATTAAAGAACTAGACGATGGAAGATGTGAAATAGTAATATAAAATATTTTTTGAAAATTTTAAAAATATATTGACAAGATATAAAAACTTATGATAATTTTAAATTGAGAAAAGCTTTTCACGAGGACACATAGACGCCTATGGGGAGGTAAAAATGGGATTGAACATAAAGGACATAGCAAAATTGGCTGGAGTTTCTCCGGCAACAGTATCAAGGGTTATAAACGGAACAGGAAATGTTGCAGAGGAAAACAAACAAAGGGTTTTAAAGGTTTTAGAGGAGACGGGATATAAGCCCAATGCCTTAGCAAGAGGGCTTTTGATGAATAAAACAAATGTAATAGGCGTTATAGTTCCAGACCTTTCAAATATAAACTTTGCTGAGTTTGTAAAAGGGATTGAAAATGAAGCAAAGTCAAATGGCCTTAGCGTTTTGCTGACAACTTCTGAAAATGATACTGATAGTGAGATATCCTATTTTCAACTTTTTAAAGAAAAAAGGGTGGATGGAATAATCTTTTCAGGAACTATCTTTACTGAAAGGCATAGGGAGGAACTTGAAAAGGCTGACATTCCCTTTATAGTATTTGGTCAGTGGTTTGAACATCCTAAATTAACTTGTGTTAACGTAGATAACGAGAGGGCAGCCTATGAAGCTACAAAATATCTGATATCAAAGGGTGCCAAGAACCTTTCCATGATAATGGGCCCCTTGTGGGATAGGTCTGCAGGATATGATAGATATAGCGGTTTTTTAAAGGCAATTGTTGAAGAGGGAATAAACCCTAAGGATATAGTTTTAGAAGAGGGCGATTTTTCAATAAAAAGCGGATATAAGGCTATGAAAAGCATTTTAGAAAGAAAAAAAATCGATGGAGTATTGGCAGCCAATGACTTTATGGCCCTTGGTGCAATTAAGTATCTTGTGGATAAAGGGATAAATATTCCAGACGAAGTTCAGGTTATGGGATTTGATGATAATATAATTTCTGAGATTTATAACCCCTCTTTAAGCACTATAAAAATAGACTTTTACGAGGCAGGGAAGATGTGCGTAAAGGCATTTATTGATACAACGGATAATAAACCCATTGATAAAAACATACTTTTGCCATATCAATTGATTATAAGAAGGAGCACAAAATAGGTTTTATACCTATTTTATTTTTTGAACTTGAGAAAAGCTTTTCACGGAGGTGTAATATGGCTACAATAAATCAAAAAATCCAACTAAAACAAGATAGGCACTATGATTTAATCGCAGTAGGGGAACTTCTTGTCGATATGATATCAAAGGATTATAGCGATAATTTTGAGTGCAATACGTATACAAGACATTTTGGGGGTTCACCTTCAAATATAGCAATAAACACCAAAAAACTTGGATTAAATTCAATAGTTGCATCATCAGTTGGAGAGGATGGTTTTGGGGATTTTTTGATATCGAAGCTTAATCAACATGGAATCGATACTAGATTTATAAATAAAGCTTCCTATCCTACGAGCATGGTTATAGTAACCAAAAGCAAAGGAACGCCAAGGCCTATATTTTATAGAGGGGCGGATTATCATATTGAATTAACAAAAGAGCTGGAGGATGCAGTTAAAAAAAGTAAAATACTTCATTTTTCCTGTTGGCCCATATCTAAAAGGCCGTCAAGGGATGTTGTAGAGAGCCTTATTAAAACAGCAAAGGAAAATGAAGTCTTAATATCCTTTGACCCCAACTATCATCCAAATCTTTTTGATGATGAAGTGGAAGGCAGGAAATATGTAAAGGAAATATTAAAGCATGTTGACATTGTTAAGCCATCTTTAGATGATGCTGAGAGGATATTTGGAGTTGACACAGAAGAAAATCATATAAAAAATTTCCTAAACTTTGGTGTGAAGCTTGTTATGCTAACCCTAGGAAGGGATGGCGTTTTAGTATCAAATGGAAAAGAATATATAAAACTTCCTTCCCTTGCAACAGAAGTTGTAGATACTACAGGGGCAGGAGATGCCTTCTGGTCGGGATTTTTTGTAGGAATTATAAAGGGATTTACTATTTTAGATGCAGTAAAATCAGGCCTTAAACTTAGTGCCATAAAATTAAAAAATGTAGGTGCAATATTAGAGTGCCTGCCACTTGACATTTTGACTTTTTGACATTTCTATATTTTACCATAAGGAGGTTTGCCATGAGAGTTGCCTTTATAAACCCACAAGGTAATTTTGATAATAACGACAGCCATTTAACGGAACATCCAGACTTTGGAGGACAGCTTGTTTATGTTAAGGAGGTTGCCCTTGCCCTTGGAGAGATGGGAATCGATGTTGATATAATTACAAGAAGAATAATAGATGAAAACTGGCCTGAGTTTTCAGAGGACGTAGAGTCCTATCATGGAAGCCAAAATGTAAGGATAATAAGAATCCCCTTTGGAGGAGATAAGTTTTTACCTAAGGAAAGGCTTTGGCCATATCTTGGAAAGGAATTTGTAAAGGGGACAGTGGATTTTTATAAAAAAGAAGGGACAAAGCCTGATGCACTTACAGCTCATTATGGGGATGGAGGTTTAGCATCGGCAATACTTTCAAATATATTAGATGTTCCCTTTACCTTTACAGCCCATTCCTTGGGGGCCCAAAAAATGGACAAGCTTGGTGTTAATAAAGAAAACTTCGATGAATTTGACAAAAAATATAATTTTTCAAAGAGGATTTTTGCAGAAAGAATCGCAATGAATAGGTCCTTTGTAAACATAGTATCAACGACCCAGGAAAGATTTGACCAATATAGCCATAGGCTATATGAGGGTGCAGTTGATGTTAAGGATGATAGTAAATTTAAGGTTATTCCACCGGGGGTAAATACGAAAACTTTTACACATATTCCACAAATTTTTGATGAGGATACGGAAAATTGTATTTTAAAATATTTAAATAGGGACTTAAATGATGATAGACTAAACCTGCCATGCATAGTATTGTCCTCGCGATTTGATAAAAAGAAAAATCATAAAGGCGCAGTTTTAGCCTTTGCAAAGGATAAAAAACTACAGGAAAAGGCAAACTTAGTTATAATCTTAAGGGGAGTTGAGAATCCCTTTAAGGATTATTCAAGCTTGAATTATGAAGAAAGAGAAATAATGGATGAGATTATGACAATAATTAAAGAACATAATCTTTACGGAAAGGTCAGTATGTTTCCAATAAATGGCCAGAGGCAGCTGGCATCAGCCTATAGGGTGTTTAGCAAAAGAAAATCAATATTTTGTTTAACTGCCCTTTATGAACCCTTTGGACTTGCTCCCATTGAGGCTATGTATGCAGGACTTCCTGTTGTTGTGACTAAAAACGGAGGAACCTTTGAAACTGTAGAGGGAGGAAAATATGGGGTTTTGGTTGATCCTGAGGATGCTGAGGATATAGCAAGAGGACTTAATTTAGCCCTTGATAATTTTGAATTGTATAGAGAGCTTGGAATAAAGCGGGTTGAGGAAAAATATACCTGGGAGGCAACGGCAAAGGGGTATTTAGAGGTTTTAGAGTTGGCATTAATTAAAAGGGAAAAAATCTATGAAGCCTTTTTAACTGGCTCAGAGGATCATACATTAAAAGAGAAAATAAAAAATATGTTATAGGGAGGTTAAAATGGCACAGCTAAGGCTTAATGATGTAACACGGGAACAGATTATAGTCGTAGAAAACAGGTCAAAAAGGCCAAAGGACTATAAATCTTATGAGGTGGTTGAAAGGGTATCCTACAAGGAAAGTTGCCCTTTCTGTGTAGGCAATGAAGAAATGACGCCTCCTGAAGTTTTAAGAATTGATGACCCATGGAATGTAAGAGTAGTTGAAAATAAATTTCCTATATTAAATAATGAAGGGGAAGTTACGGGATATCATTATGTTGTGATAGAAGGAAGGGATCACAGCAAAAATATTCATGAAATGGAAGTTGATGATTTTGAAAAGGTAGTTAAAGCTTTTATTGAGGTTAGTAGGATATTGTATCAAAAGGAAGGAGTTAAGTATGTTCAAGTTTTTAAAAACTATAAAAAAGAAGCGGGGGCGTCTTTGGAGCATCCCCATTCCCAAATAATTGCTATAAACAGGATGCCCGACAGAATTAAAGGATTAATTGAAATGGAAAAGCAGTTTTATGAGAAACATGGAGAGTGTTTAACTTGTTCTAAGATAAAGGATGAGATTATAAACAAAGAAAGAATAGTTTATTTGGATGAATGTTTTTTGATTTTCTGCCCCTATGCTTCTATTTTTCCGTATGAAATGGCGGTAGTGCCTATAAGACATAGAAGCAGCTTATTAAGTTTAAATGAATCGGATATTAAAGCCTTAAGTAGGGTATTACACTTTGCTATAAAAAGCTTAATAGAAAACGTTGGGGACGTTGCATATAACATGTTCTTTGAATTTATAAAGGATGAAGTTGAATATCACCACTATCAAATAAGGATATGCCCAAGGATTTCCATTCACGCAGGATTTGAACTTGCAACAGGCTTTTACACAAATGTTGTTTCCCCAGAAACAGCTGCACGTGTTTTAAGAGGACAAGACTAACCCCTTGGAAAACCAAGGGGTTATATAAATAAATCCTCTAAACTTATAAGCTTAATTTTTTCATCTAATGAAGCTAAATTTATTAATTCATCGTCAAAACCTGATTTGGAAAAAGGGAAGATTATTTTTTTTATTTTGCCTTTTTAAATAGCTAATACACACATTTTAATGTTTCATCCCAAACTTACAATATACTATTTAGCTTATTAAATATTAGTTTAAATTATGGTATAATAAAATAAAAAGTAAAGGAGAATTTTTATGGGCATATCTAAAGTTTTTAAAGGAATCATCAATTCAATTTACAGAGCCATCAACAGATTCCCAATTACAATAGCCCTATCTACAATGATTGCAGCCCTTTTAATTGCAATGATTGAGATCGAATCTAGAAATTTAGGCGTAAATACCAACAATTTAAAAAAGCTTGCTATGACTTTAGCACTAGGAATGGCAATATCCCTATTCATTAAATTGTGGACGGAAAGGGAACAAAATAAATCAAGGGAAATATTTTACTACGCATTAGATTTAATATTCATGGTAGCATACTATTTTACTATCAAAGATTTTAAAATGGTTACAATGTCAAGATTTTTTGCCCTAAATCTTATATTTTATCTAATATTCTTATTCATCCCATATTTCCCAAAGAGAAAAAATTTCGAGATGTATGTTATAAAGGTTTTATCATCCTTTTTTACAACGGTTTTATATTCTTTAGTTTTATTCTTTGGAATTTCTGCAATACTTTTTACAATAGACAGACTCCTTGAAGTCCGAATAAAGGAGCAGATGTATCTTTATTCTTTTATTTTAGTTGTTTTTGTGTTTGCAGTAACCTACTTTCTTGCAAATATTCCTCAGTATTTTGAGGAATTTACCAAGGAGAATTTTACTAAACTTTTGAAGATATTGATACTTTATATAGTAATGCCCCTTTTATCAGTTTATACAGCGATACTTTACATCTATTTTGTAAAAATAATACTAACAAGAACCTTTCCACAGGGGATTGTATCCCACCTTGTTCTTTGGTATTCCCTTATAGTCGCAGCAGTTTTATTTTTTATAACTCCAATTCATGAGGATAATAAGTGGGCTAAGATATTTTTAATGATAACTCCAAAGGCCATCTTGCCTATACTTGTTATGATGTTTATATCAATAGGCATAAGAATTCAGCAATATGGGGTTACTGAAAATAGATACTATGTAGTCATTGCGGGAATTTGGGTATTTTTGATAATGCTCTACTTTGCCTTTACAAAGAGCCTTTTAAATATAATTTTACCTGTATCTCTTTCGATATTCATATTAATTTCAAACTTTGGACCATTGAGTAGCTTTTCAATATCTAAGTTCAGCCAAAACAAAAGGCTTGAAAACATTTTAATAAGAAATGAGCTTTTAAAGGATGGTAAAATAGTTCCCAAATCCTATGTAAATCATAAGGATAAAGAAAATATAAGCAGCATACTAAGTTACTTTGAAAGATACCATAGCCTTGATGATGTAAAATACCTTCCAAAGGGATTCCAAATTTCTGATATGAAAAAGGTTTTTGGTTTTGAGTATACACCTAAAGTATTTCAGCCGGTTATGTATTTTAACTTCCAAAGAAAAGCTGATGAAAGATCTTTAAATATATCTGGATATGATTATTTGTTTGATATGAGATATATGTATGAAAACACTGAAGCAAAGGGAATTTATGCAAAATACGATTATAACAGCTCTGTATTAAAAATATTTAATGGGAATGAAGAAATATATTCAAAGGATTTAGATGAATTTGTAAAGAAGCTTGTTATTAAATATAAAGACAGTGGGCAAGAATTGATAATGTTAGGAACAGAAGACCTTACTTTTACTGATGTAACTCCAAAGGTAAAGGTTAAAATCATTTTTAACAGTATAACTGTCCAAAGGGACTTTATTGAAAAAGAAAACAGTGAAGTAACAGGAAAGGGCTATGAATTCTACGTGTTAATAAAATGAGTGCCTGCCTCTTGACATTTTGACTTTTTGACATTGCATAAAAATGGTAATACCCAAAAGTATTTTTATACTTTTGGGTATTTTTATTAGACGGTTCATTACTTTTATAAATTTTGTGCTAAAAATTCACTCCGTAAAATATATATATTTAGTGAAAATACTAAACAATACCGGAGGTGGGGTATGAAAAAGTTTTTATCCATTTTAATTTCATTTCTCCTTATCTTTTCACTATTTAACCTTTACACGCCCACAAGGGCTATGAAAAACGAAAATGAAGAGAGTTATTTTACTTTAGGAGGACCTGCGGATTTGTCAGTTGCAAATGAAGAAAAGGTAATTGAGATGTTGAAAAAAGAAGGTAAAATTCCAAAGGACGCAAGTTATGAACAGGCCCATAAGATTTATTTAGAATACATGAGGGAAACCGCAAAGGAAAATTTAAAATATAAGCCAAACAAAATGGACAGAAAACTTAAATCCATTCAAAATCAAAAAATTAAAAAATATGTATTTGAAAAAAGTCAGCCGGATAATAATCCTAAAAAGGTAAATATCCTGGTTTTGCTTGTTGAATATCAAGACTACAAACATAACCAGATAAAGCCTGAAGAGACGGATATGTATTATGATGATTATAGTGTAAAGCATTTTGAAGATTTAATATTTGGAGATAATGGTTATATGGGACCAAACGGGGAAAAATTAGTTTCTATGAGGCAATATTATCTGCAGCAATCTGGCGGCAGCCTAATAATTGAAGGAAAGGTAGCTGGTTGGTATACCGTTCCTAGGGAAGCTGCTTATTATGGGGCACCATATGGTTCTTCACATGACATAAGACCAAGGCATTTGGTAGCTCATGCATTACAACTAGCAGCTTTAGATCCAAATATAAATTTTGCTGATTTTGATAAAGAGGATAGATATGACCTTGATGGCGATGGTAACTTTGACGAACCTGATGGAATAATTGACCACCTTATGATTATCCATGCAGGAGTTGGAGAAGAGGCAGGAGGAGGAAGCTTAGGCTCTAATGCTATTTGGTCCCACAGGTGGAATTTAGGTGGTTTTTATAAGATTCCTGGAACAAATTATTATGCATATGATTATACTATGGAACCTGAGGATGGCGCAGCAGGCGTATTTGCCCATGAATTCGGGCATGACCTTGGACTTCCAGATGAATATGATACACAGTATTCATCACCTGTATCAGAGCCAATATCAAGATGGTCATTGATGTCATCGGGAAGCTGGTCAGGGAAAATCCCAGGAACTGAACCTACAGGAATAAGTCCATATGGAAGACAAATTTTACAAGCTCTATACGGAGGCAACTGGCAGAAGGTAGTGGATGTAGATTTAGAAAAACTTCCTCAAGCTGGTGCAGAAGTTACAATAAGACAAGCGAGTGAAACAGGGCAAGTTATAAGAATTAATCTTCCTAAAAAACAACATTCCATAACAACCCCATATAGTGGAAAATTTGCATATTGGGGTGGCAAAGGAAGTGATGGTTCAAATTTAAAGACTTATATGACCGCAAGAGTTGATTTAAGAAATAAAAATAATGCTATTCTAAACTTTAAAACATGGTATGATATTGAGGAGGGCTGGGATTTTGCATCAGTTCAAGCAAGAGAAATAGGAAGCAACGACTTTGAATATATTGAAGGCAATATTACAACAACTGAACATCATCCTCAGGCTGAGGTTGTTGTTCCTTATGGAATAACTGGAACTTCAGATGGATGGGTAGATGCTATATTTGATTTATCAAGATTTGCAGGGAAGGAAATTGAACTAAAATTTGAATATGAAACAGATTACTATGTTTATGGTGCAGGCTTCTACGTAGATGATATTAAAGTTACGGCAGATGGAGAAGTAATTTTCTTTGACGATGTTGAAGGAGAGTTAAAATTCTCATTAAATGGATTTGTTAAGGATACAGGAATAACTTTTGCACCACATTACTATCTTGTAGAATGGAGAAACCATCATGGAGTTGATATGGGGCTTGCCCACAACAGTGCTTTAGGTAGAATATTCTCCTATGATCCAGGGATGGTTGTATGGTATGTAGATGACTTCTATACTGATAATTGGTATGGTTTGCATCCAGGTGATGGATTCCTAGGAATAGTAGATGCAGATCAAAACAATATACTTTGGAAATGGAATGACGGAAGATTAAGCTTTGCAAGCGCAACTTATCAAATGCATGATGCTGCATTTAGTAAGGACAAGGAATCAAAACTTTATGTTGATTTAAGCGATATATATGAAAGAGTTGCAGAGGATGATTATATATTTACTGAACCATCCTTTGATGATACAAAGGATTATACAAATCCTGAACTTCCTTACCTTGGAAGAAACATAATAAGCTATGGACTTACTATTCAAATTACCCATCAAGCAAATGACAATAGCTATGCAAAACTAAGGATAACAATAAAATAATAAATTGGAATATTATAGAAATGTCAAAAAGTCAAAAAGTCAAGTGCCTGGCACTTGACTTTTTATTTTACTTCCACTATCCATCCTTCTGGAGCTTTAATGTCTCCAAATTGGATTCCTACCAATGTATCGTAAAGCTTTCTTGTTATTGGCCCTACTTCTGTTTGGCTGTAGAATACATGAAGTTTTCCTTTATATTCTATTCCACCAATAGGAGTTATTACAGCCGCTGTTCCGCAGGCACCGGCTTCAACAAACTCATCCAAATTATCGATGTAAACATCCCTCTCTTCAACCTGCATACCAAGGTAATGCTCAGCAACATACATTAGAGAATATTTTGTTATACTTGGAAGTATTGAAGGAGATTTTGGAGTTACGAATTTATTGTCCTTTGTTATTCCAAAGAAGTTTGCGGCACCAACTTCTTCTATCTTTGTATGGGTTGCAGGGTCAAGGTATATACAATCTGCAAATCCCCTTTGAAGGGCAATTTCATGTGGAAGAAGGCTTCCAGCATAGTTTCCTCCAACCTTTGCAGCACCAGTTCCATGAGGTGCAGCTCTATCATAATCGGAAACCATAAAATTAACTGGAGAAAGACCGCCCTTAAAATATGGTCCTACTGGGCAACCAAAAACTGAGAAAAGGTATTCCTTTGCAGGTTTTACTCCAAGGTTATCTCCAACTCCAATTAAGTAAGGTCTTAAATAAAAAGTTGCACCTGTTCCATATGGAGGAACGAAGTGTTCGTTTGCCTTTACTACTTGAATACAAGCATCTATGAATTTTTCTTCAGGAATTTCTGGCATTAAAAGCCTTCTTGCACTATTATTCATTCTTTTTGCGTTTTGATCCGGCCTAAAAAGCTGTATTTTGCCATCCTTTGTTCTATAAGCTTTTAGACCTTCAAAGCATTGCTGACCATAGTGGATAGCTGGAGAACCTTCGCTAATTGTTATCATGTTATCTTCTACCAATTTTCCCCCATCCCATTTACCATCCTTCCAATAGGATACGTATCTAAAGTCTGTTTTGATGTAGTTAAAGCCAAGTTTGCCCCAATCAAGATTTACTTGTTTCATAAAATCACCTCGATAAAATAATTTGGGGGAATATGTAAAATAAATGTAACACAATCCTACTATTATTATATCCTAAAAAATTAATCCCTGCCAAGCATTGTGAAGTATATCATAGTGTAAAATTATTGTAGGACGAAAAAGGACAAAAAATTTAAAAGAGACAACCCCTGTGGTAAAATAAAAAGTGGAAAAAACACAAATCAATAAGGGGGTGTCTCTTTTGAATAATATTATACAACATGATATTATACAACAACATTTAATAAATTTCACTACTAAATTAATAAAAAATGTAGAAGAAATGCTGTCAAAAGAATGGGATTTTACAAAACTTGTTGAGGTAGTTAAAGAATCGACTGATGAACTTGGAAGGAATATAATAAAAGACTTTTTAGAAGAATTAGATAAAGCGATTAAAGAAGATGATAAGAGAAAAAAGGAATGGATAGTTGAAAGAAAAGACAAGAAAAGTATTATTACGCTCCTAGG
>NZ_JAUONW010000047.1:0-10825 GCF_030546345.1 Caloramator sp. CAR-1 | reverse complement strand
ATATAAAAACTGGGACATGTTATTAAACCAATTAATGATAATGTATCCAGAAAGAKTGGAGAAATTTATAAGATAAAACCCCCGCCGCAAAAAATTTTTAGTTTAAGCCTTAGTCGACCTAGGTCTCCCAAGGCTTAAACTAAAAAGCTCAAATTACCCCTAATAACATAGTATAACCAAAAATATTCTATCTCATGCATAAAAGATTAAAAAACGGTCAATAATATTAATGTATTAATCATTAACATAGGGCAAATTCTTACCAAGAAAGAGTGCAAATTATTCTAAATACACAAAATTATTTACACTACCTAAGTATCTGTAAATCATTGATATTTTAGGTAAGTTTGAAAAGAAATTTATATTAAAATAATGTGCAATTAATTGTATTACTTTAAGGTGATACAGAATTATGTCGGAATAAAATGGAAATTTTCTATTGACAGAGATGGTAGAAGGGGGGGTAAAATGGCAATAGAAGGTAATGAATGGGGTCTTACTTAAATTTAAAATAATTATGAAGGATGGAGGAGTGAAAAAAAATAAAAATCTACATCATAAAATTGATAGAATACTAATAAAGGAGGTTAAATATGAAAAAAGTAAACAATAAAACAATTATTTTTTTTCTTATAACTTTTTTGTCTACAACAGTAGTATTTGCTGTTACATATAGATTACAGCCAGAAAAAATTCCAAACAAACCGGAAGCTTTTTTTGAAATGAGAGATACAAATAAAAACTTATATGATAGAACATATAATTCTTTTTACTATTGGAATACTAATAGTGGTCAAATTGTTAAATTGCAGCAAGATAAAGATAGATTTAATATTGATTATAGTCAGAAATATCAGATTTATTCTTGGAGTTTACCTTATGATGAATATGGTGCTACATGTTTTTTAAATGATGGATCAATACATGTTTTGGTCAATTCGAATCTTATAGATAATGAATATTCAGACATTTTCGAACGAAATAGAGTCTATGAGTTTACAATATGTCATGAAATAGGCCATTGCTTTGGATTGGCAGATCTAGGATTTTTCGATACAAGAAATTCAGTTATGAGTGAATATGCTAATAAAATTACTACTTATCAGCCTACAGTCAATGATATTAATGGGGTAAAGGCTTCTTACGGTTTAAATTAGAATAAATGGGGGATTCAAAAATGAAAATTAAGAAATTAGTAATTTATATAAGCATTATAATACTGTTAACTATATATTATACATATGACTTTCGTTTTTTTAACTTAACTAAAAACAAATACGAAAAAGAACAAAATTATGAAAAAAATAATTTATACACATTATCAAAAGTATACGATAAACTTGATAGTTTAATTAATAAATCAGATATAATTATCATTGGAAGAATTAAAAATATTAATCCAAATTATATTTATGTAAAAGCTGAAACTGGAACACGAGAATCCGGTTATAATATCGAGTTAGAAATGGATTTAGAAGTTATAAAATGTTTAAAAGGATCTATTAAAAAAGGAGAAATTTTGAAATTAAGAAAATTTATAGGAATTAGAATTGATAACAAGGATGTTTTTTTGCATAATTTTGCTGATGTAAAAGGTAATTATCAAGAAGGAATGCAAAAAATATTTTTACTCAGAAAGGAAACTGGTGACAACCAGGGCATTTATTATTTTTCTAGTTCTAAACAATCGGAGATATTAATAAAAACTGATAAAAAATTGAATGATTTTAATATTAGCAATTATGATTTAGATGTTTATTACTACAATGATGATACAAAAGGATTATTTGAAAATGCCAAAAGTTTGAAAGAAATAATAAATAAAATAGATGAAAAAAATAAATAGCTACTATATTAATATGAAAAAATAATAATAAACGAGCCTGAAAAAAATTTCGTATAAAGTTAATAAGTGTAGATAAATTTTTGACCGCATAATATATTGTATATTTAAAAATGATTTTGACTTTTACATAATTAATCAAACTAGTGAAATTTCACAAACTTATGCAAAAATGGTTTGTATCAACATCATCGTCCAAAGACATATTTGAACTATTAATTTGATACAATGTATTTAAAGCCTTGAAAAATCAGGGCTTTTTTACTTTTTTGAATGGCAGCCATATAACATAAAGAAAAATGAAGGAGAAGTTCCACAGTATTATGTTGAAAACAGCCATCCGGCTATAATTTCTCCTGAAGTATTTGATTTGGTTCAAGACGAAATTAGAAAGAGAAAAGAAGTAAAGGGTTATAAGACAGGAGGGAGCTGCTTTTCAGGGAAGATTATATGCGGCGACTGCGGAAGTTTCTACGGCAGAAAGGTTTGGCATTCTAATGATAAGTATAAGGAAGGTTATTTGGCAGTGTAATTATAAGTATAAGAATGAGAAAAAGTGCAAGACGCCAACTATAAGTGAGGATGAATTAAAGAAGGCATTTGTTGAGGTATTTAATGGGGTTATAAGTAATAGGGAAGAAATATTAAAGGGGTATGAGGAAATTATAAAGAAACTTGTTGATGTTAAAGAATTAGATGATAAAATATATGAACTTGAAAAGGGAGCAGAAGAAGTTTTAGAAATGATAAACAAATGCATCCGTGATAACGCAACTAAAGCACAGGACCAAGAGGAATATATGACAAGATACAATGCCTTAGTTGAAAGGTGTGAAGGGAATAGAAATTCAATAGAAGATGTTGAAAATGAGAGGTTTGAAAGGATTGTAAAGAGGGATAGGATAGAGGCATTTATTAAGGTTTTAAGGGAAAGGGATGGATTACTTGATGAGTTTGACGGAGAGATTTTGGATACGGTTATCAAGGCGGTTAAGGTTTATGAAGGTTGGAAGATAGTGTTTAGGGATGGGATGGAGGTGATAATATTAAGAGACTATTTCTATTTACCATGTGTAGAATAATGTAGAAAAATATAGAAAAGCTTTCGTTGACTGGAATATATGTATATATATATAATGTAAGCATAAAATTTTTATAAGTGTGTGCACACATAATAAAAAAATGACAGTTTCATAGGTATACTATTGCCACAAATAGGACAACGAGGGTACCCTCTCAATACACGATTTTTCTTACCCATAAAATCATTAAAAGTAAATTGACGTCTACAATCTTTACATTGATATTTTTGATTACCTGATTTGTCTTAACAAAAGCGATAAAGATTTTGAATTATGATTTAACAAAACTAATACTTTACATAGGAGGGTTCAATTTATGGTTAAAAAAGTTATCTCTTTGTTTATTATGTTCTCAATTGTTATTGGAAGCATTACTGTTTTTGCTATGGATGTAAACATTAATACTATTGATGAGCAAGTTTTAAGAGAGTCTTCAAATTGTGATATAGAATATGGTGGTAGTGATATAGAAATGGATAGGCTGTTTGATGAGGTTATTATTAAAATAAGAGAGTACAAAAAGAACAATCCTAAAGCGAGTGACACCATGCTTGATGAATACACAAAAAAATTACTTAGAAGTGCAGTTAAGAAAAATAATCCAAAAAAATTAAGTATAGAGTCAAATATAGCAACTGATAGTTATTACGATGACTTGGAGGGCTATATAACTGGTTATTTAAATCCACAAGAAAAAGAACTTTACAATTTAAATCCTACAAAAGCATTGCTTTGTATGTCTAATGGTAAATTGGCATTAAAGTACGCTGAAGAAAATTATATAAGTTCAGTACTTCATAATGGTAATGGTGATGCGTTTAGACATTGTTTATGGAATTATGGAATGGCTATAGATGTTGGACAAGAATTTGCAAAAAAATGGAGTGATGCTCATGAATATGGATCAGAAAAACAACCTCTTATTGAAAGAAATATGGATTTATTTAATAATGCAGTTGGGTTACAGTTGGCAAAGGATAATCCTTGGACAATTTTGCATAGCACTTTTATAAGTAAATCGAAAGAAAAATGTAGGAATGGCGAACTTAGAATTATTAGCAATGGGGTTCTAGTGAGATCATCTAGTGCGGGAGAGAAATAAATATGAAAATTATTAGAAAAGGGTTTAAAGGATTAATATGTATTGTTATTATTGCTTCATTTGTAGTTGGATGCGGATTACAGGTTAATAAGAACGCTATTTTAGTAATTGAAAATCAATCGGATGAACAGATTCATAATGTTAGACTCAAATATACTTCAAGTAAAGAAGTTGTTGAAATAGGTGTTTTAAAACCTAAAGAGAAATATGAGCATATTATTAACAACAAACAAGAAGATTCAATCACATTGTATTTTACTGATCCATCTGGTGTTGAACATAAGGAAATTGCTATAGGATATATTATAAAAGGAATGAAAGGGAAAACTGTATTGATTATTTATAAAGATAATAAAGGAGACTGGGAGTTAAAATAAAAAAATTGATTTAATTAAAATTGCTTTCCGTGTCAAAAATGTTCTTTCTTAATAGTTGGATAATTATTTTATAAAAATATTTGTTTTTTCAAATACCTATAAAAATAAACCTTATGTCAACATCATCGTCCAAAGACAAAATCTAAACTTTAATTATGATAAAATTGTCTTGAAACATTAAGTTTCAAGGCTTTTTTATTTTTTTTGAAATAGAGTTTATATAACCGATAATTACCAATTTACCACAATTTACTTATTGAGACCGGCTCCTATTAATGTTAATATTTTATTAACAATTTTGCCGAAAGGAGTTTTAAAATGCATCAGCTAAAACGTCGCATTTCTTTTATTCTAATCTTCACACTAATTCTTTCTTTCATCAACATTAAAGTATTTGCAGACATTTTTAATAGTTCATTTGCAGTAGAAGATGCACCAAAGGTTAAAGAAATTCCTAAAAAAGAAGCAAAAATAATCAAGGAAGTAGAAGAAAAAAGAGAAAAGAACATAAAACATTTTTTAAAGGATGACTTTACATATGAAGCAGCAATATATCCTACAGCAGTTCATTACTTAAAGGACGGTAAATGGAAGGATATAGATAATTCATTAATCCAGGCAAAAGATGAAGATAACTTAGACATTCTTGAAAACAAAGAAAACTCATACAAAATAAAAATAGCAAAGAATACGAATTCAGAAAAATTAGTAAGGATACAAAAGGATAATTACGAAATATCCTGGAATATAGAAAGTCCATTAAAGAGCACTGCTTTAATTGAAAATATTGATTCAAACTATATAAATTCACTTTCAAACAATGAAAAGTTTAAATTTCTTCCAAATGTAAAATCAACGGTTTCTTTTAAAGAAGTTTTACCTAATGTAGATTTAAAGTATGACATTCTTCCTGAAGAACTTAAGGAAAGCATAATCTTGAGCAAAAAAGTAGAAAATCCAATATTTAATTTTAATATAAAGACAAAAAACCTATTAGCAAGGCTTGAAGAAGGAGAAATAATATTCTATGACAAAGACAATGTTTCAAACAAAGTATTCTACATCGATAAAGCCTTTATGTATGATGCAAATGGTGAAGAAAGCAAAGACATTGAAATAGAATTTATTGAAACAAAGGAAGGATATAAATTAACAATAAAGCCATCAAAACAGTGGCTTGATGATGAAAAAAGGGCATATCCGGTTGTAATTGATCCTACAATTGGAACATCTCTTGATCCTTCAGATATTTATGATGCCCATGTCTCATCAGGATACCCGAATACAAACTATATGCAGAGCGTAATGCTAAAGGTTGGATACGGTTCAAGTTCTGGAGTAAACAGAACATATATAAAATTTAACCTTCCAACCCTTACAAGTGCCGACCTTATCACAAAAGGAGAGCTTAATTTATTCTTATACACTGCAAACTCAACAGCAAGACAGATAAATGTTCATAAGGTTTTGAGCGACTGGAATTCATCCAGCATAACATGGAGCAACAAACCAGGATATAACACAACTATAGAGGATTATCAATTAGTTCAAGGAAGCATAGGTAACAAATTTACATTTGATATCACATCAATAGTTAAGGACTGGTATACGACAGGCAATAACTATGGGCTAATGCTTAAGAACGAAGATGAAACCATAGGATATAACGAATTTTTTTCATCGGATATATCAGGGACATATGAAATCTATAGACCAAAAGTTACATTATCCTATGTAAACAACTCGGGGCTTGAGGATTACTGGACATATCACTCCCATGATGTAGGACGAGCCGGGACAGGATATATTAACGATTACAACGGCAATTTAATATTTATCCATCAGGATCTTTCGATGAACGGAAATAGACTGCCAATTTCCATATATCATGTTTACAACACAAACGAAAAGGATTCTGATATAAAATACGGATTAGGCTGGAGATTAAACTTAAGCCAGAGGATAACAAGTGAAAATATAGACGGAAAAACATATTATGTATATACCGATGAAGATGGAACAAAGCATTATTTTCTTCAAACACAAAATACTAATGAATATCCCGATGAATCAGGACTTAACTTAAAATTAATAAAAAATGCTGATGGGACATATACAATTAATGATAAAAAGGGCAATCAGCTGATATTTACAGCAGGTGGATATTTAAGATATATTAAAGACAACAACGGAAATACAATCACACTATCCTATCAAGGGACAGTCCTAAAAACAATTGCTGACCCTGCAGGAAGAATTGTAATCCTTGAGACAACCGACGCTGGATATCTAACAGGAATCTTAGATTCAGCAGGAAGAAGGACAAGTTTTCAATATACCGGAACAAAGCTTACAAAGATAACTTATCCAGATGGAAACTATACAACCTACTCCTACGATTCACAAAACAGATTAATATCTGCCCAAAACTTTGATGGGTATAAAATGAGCTACACATACTATGCCGGAGCTGGAAGTAAAATATATGAGGTTATAGAAACAAGTGCAGGTGGAGCTCAAGGAAACAAGCTTACAATAGAATACGGCTTCAACAAAACTAAATTTAAAGATATTGGAAACAGGGAAATAATATATCAATTTAACGATAGTGGGAACACCGTAAGCATAAGGGATAACAAAGGCTATGCTAAATATTTTAAATACAATTCAACAGGGGCTACAAAGAATAAATTATCCCTTGAATCAAAATTGCAAAGGACGGTTTTAAACTACCTGCAAAACCACAACGCAGAAGCTTCTTCATATTTTACGCTTGGAAATTGGACAGGCTCAACGGGTTCAGGAAGCTTTGCAACGAATGAAAAATATTTTGGCAAACAATCAATAAAAATTTCAAAAACAAACAATATATCAAGGCACTTTTATGGCCAGACGCTGACATTAACAAAGGGCAGGACATATACATTATCAGGATATGTAAAAACAGAAAATATTACAAATACTAACGGTAAAGGAGCTGCAGTATTTGTAAACTATCAGGATAATACAGGTGTCTGGAAGACAGCAGATTCAAGGTATATAAATGGAACGAACGATTGGCAAAGGGTTGAGGTTACATTTACAATTCCATCTGATGCTGCAAGTTCTACAGTCTATGCAAGATTTGGGATAGTAGAAGAAAGCGGGGATGCATATTTTGATGCACTACAACTTGAGGATGGATTTGTAGCAAACAGATATAACCTTGTAGAAAATGCTGACTTTTTATACGGAACAGATACACCAACCTTCTGGACAAAAAACAGCTACTTAAACAGCGACGACACAAAGGTTACATCAACACCGGCACCAGGGCTTGATTCCAATCTATTTAGAATATTTGGTGAGGCAACAAAAACAAAGGCCCTTTATCAAAAGATATACGTAGAAGGAAAAGAAGGAGATACATTTGTAGTATCCGGATGGGCAAAGGCAAACTCAGTTCCAATATCACAAGGAAGATACTTTGCAATAGACATAGGCTTTGAAAAGGTAACAGGAGGATATGAATACCAAGTAATACCATTTAATCAGGATTCAAACGACTGGCAGTATATATCAGATAGAATTGTAGCAGGTTCAGATTACAAGAGCATAAACATATATGTTTTATACTACAATAATGAAAACATAGCCTGGTTTGATGGACTTGGGCTTTACAAAGAAGAATTTGGTGATAGATTTGAATATGATACTAATGGAAACTTATCAAAGATAATTGATGTTGAGAACAATCAAACAAACTTAACCTATGAAAACAACGATGTTACAAATTATATAGACCCAAAAGGAAATTCATCAAGTTTTTCTTATGATGAGAAACATAATCTAACAGGTGGAACTTCATCTGAGGGGACACTGCAAAACTACTCATACGATGGATTTGGCAATGTAACAGAAAGCAAAATAGGAACCGACACAAATTATATAAAGACAACAGCAACTTATGAAGAAAATTTCAATTATCTAAAAACCCAAACAGATGCGTCAGGAAATACCGTAAGCTATAACTTTGATACAGCAAAGGGAGTATTAAACAGCGTAACCGATGCTAAAAATTCAACTACAAATTATGTTTATGACATTTTAGACAGGATGACAGAAGTCAAGATGGCATTAAATGAGAATGACGAGGTAAAGAATACTTATACCTATGTAAATGACAGACTAAGTGCAATAGGACATAACGGATTTAGCTATAGCTTTATTTATGATGCATTAGGAAGAAATACCGGTGTTAAAGTAGGGAGCCAGAGCCTTATAACCAACACATATGATGCTTATAGTAGGATAGAGAGTTCAACCTATGGAAACGGGCAAACAATAAGTTATAACTATGATGACCTTGATAGAATTACTGCAAAAAAATATAACGGAATAGAAAGGTTTAAATACGAATATGATGCAAGTGGAAATTTAGGCTATTTAGATGACCTTGTAAATGGGGTAAAATATAGGTATGTTTATGATATTTCAGATAGATTAATAAAGATAGAGGATTCAAATGGAAACAGAATAAATTATTCCTACGATTCAAACAGCAACAGAAGCAGTGTAGTTGAAAGGATAAACGGCTTGAACTTTACAACAAGCTATTCCTACGATAAGGACAATAGAGAAAAGGAAGTGACCCTTCCAAACGGAGCAAAGGCTATAAATAATTATGACAATTTAGGAAGATTAAACAATAAAGTTATTTTAACAGGTTCAGCATCCTTTATAACAAACTACAGCTATGAAGCAGGGAAAGAGCAAAACTCAACAACAAACAGATTAAGCGAGATTGACAACAATGGTAAAAAAATAAACTACACCTACGATGCAAATGGAAACATTGAAACAATAACCCGGGATGGGAAAAGAATAAAATATTATTACAACGAGCTAAATGAAGTTTATAGGGAAGATAACCAGATATTAAACAAGACAATATTATATACTTATGATTTAGGCGGAAACATTTTAAGCAAGGTAGAATATCCGTATACAGAAGGATTACCTGAAAATCCTACTAAGACAATAACCTACACATACAACGATTCTAACTGGAAGGATAAACTAACAAGCTTTGACGGAAAGACAATAACCTACGATGCAATAGGGAATCCTCTATCCTATGATGGCTATAGCTTTACATGGGAAGAGGGCAGACAACTTGCGAGGATACAAGGGAACGGGTTTAACATTTCCTACAAATACAACGACCAAGGTATAAGAACCGAAAAAACTATAAATGGTGTTACAACAAAATATTACCTTTTAGGCGATAAAGTTATACTTGAAACAAACGGAACAGACACAATCCATTATTCCTACGATACCCAAGACAACCTTGTTTCAATGAATCTAAACAATGTAGAATACTACTATGTAAGAAACGGGCAAGGGGATGTAATTGCTCTTATTGACTCAAACGGAAATGAAGTTGTAACCTACACTTATGATAGCTGGGGGAATATTATTTCAATTGATGGAATCTTAAAAGATACAGCTGGGATTAAGAATCCATATAGGTATAGAGGATACAGATACGATGAAGAGACGAAGCTGTATTATCTTCAAAGCAGGTATTACAATCCTGAGTGGGGCAGGTTTGTCAATGCGGATGCGATTGTAGGTATTACGGGGGAATTACTGTCCCATAATATGTTTGCATATTGCAATAACGACCCGGTAAACATGGAAGACCCAAATGGTTATTTTGGTATAAAAAGTTCAATAAATAAACTTAACCATGCTGCTCTTTATGTATATACATTTGTTATTTCAAGATTATATGTAATTCAACAAAGATTTAGCAGTGTTAAAGAAAGTATTGGATTAACATTTAATAAAATAACGAATAAGAACAGTGTACTCAAAAAAGCTTCTGAAGCAGCTTTTAAAGCCGCAAAGAAAGTTGATGATTTTACAGTATCAAATAAGCATTTAATGGATGCAGGAGGGAGATGGCAAAAATTTGCAACTAATAATAAAATTTAAGTAAATGTATGGATTAAAGAAGCTTTATACTCTGAAAATGCAAAGTTTATACCCAACAATCAAAATGGTTCGTATAAAGTAATTACAGATTTAGGTAAAACTATAGGAACAAAAGGAGAAACAAAGATTCAAATAATTATAGGAGGTGACGGTAAGATATGGACAGCATATCCAATAAAATAGAAATAATTTTTGCTTTTGATAAAAATAAAGTAGTAGATAAAGAATTAATAAAATCTCGAAATTTAAAAGTTATTGCAGACATAGAGGGAGAATTGATAATCTGGGTTAATAATAAACTTTTTTTTCAAGAACAATATATCCTATTGCTTGAATTAGGGATACAACTTACTAAATGGATGAAAAACAATAAGAATGGCAAAGTACAAGACTTTAAATATGAAACAATGGATTATAGTTATGGTCCAATTTTAGAGTT
>NZ_JAUONW010000046.1:0-58735 GCF_030546345.1 Caloramator sp. CAR-1 | reverse complement strand
GCGAGATTAAGCAGCAGGCCATTAGGATGGAGCAAGGAAGGATTAAAGATAATGGCAAAGCTAAGGGTATTTAGCAAGAATGGAGGAAATTTAAGGGAAATAAGTGTGTTTAAGGAAGATGAAAAAGCCTTCAAGGTAAGTAAGAAGAAAATAAAAGAAGCGATAAGAAAGATAAATAAATCTTCACGTGAAGTTATGAATAATATAACGATATTGAACATAGGGAAAGTAACGCCAATTTACAGGATATTAAAATCAATAAAATATGAAAATATAATTTAAGTTTTTTAAATTTAACAAACGCCTTGAAACTAGCTAATTTAAGGGGTTGTCTATAAAAATTAACCTACAATATCTTGACACTATCTTTTTAAATAAAAAATTTTGCGAAAATTATAATTATTTGATAAAATATTAGGTGTAATGAAAGGAGGGCAATGTATGATTAGAAATTTTGATGAACTTTTAGATGCAGTTAGAGGCCGTAAGAAAATGAAGCTTTCTGTTGCAGCTGCAAACGATGTTGAAGTTTTACTTGCAGTGGAAAATGCAAGAAGTTTAGGTTTAATTGACGCAGTTTTAGTAGGAGACGCTGAAGATATTAAAAAAATTGCCGATGAAAATAATATAGATTTGTCGAATTACGAAATCGTTGATGTTAAAAACTTAGTTGAAAGCGCAAGGGTTGCCGTATCCTTAGTATCCCAAGGAAAGGCAGACTTTTTAATGAAGGGCCTTATTGGAACTGCAGATCTTTTAAGGGCAGTTCTTGATAAGGAAATAGGCCTTAGGACAAATAACCTATTAAGCCACGTCATGGTATACAGCGTAGAGACTTATCACAAACTAATTCTTCTTACCGATGGCGGCATGGTAACATATCCCGATATAACACAAAAGGTTCAAATAGTTCAAAACGCAGTTAAGGTTGCAAAGGCTCTTGGAATTAGCCCTATCCATGTAGCACCGCTTTGTGCTGTTGAAGTTGTAAATCCTGATATGCAGGCTACAATCGATGCTGCTATCCTTTCAAAGATGAATCAAAGGGGGCAAATTAAAGACTGTATAATCGATGGCCCACTTGCCTTAGATAACGCAATATCAAAGGAAGCAGCACAGCATAAGGGGATAAAAAGTCCGGTTGCAGGAGAGGCAGATATACTTTTAGTTCCAAATATCGAGGCAGGAAATATGCTCGGAAAGAGTTTGACATATTTTGCAAGGGCAAAGTCAGCAGGAATAATAGTTGGTGCAAAGTGCCCAATTGTTTTAGTATCAAGAGCTGATACCCATGAATCAAAGTTATATTCAATAGCACTTGGAAGCTTAATCGCCAATTCATAATCAAGGGGGAGTTAAGATGAAAAAAATAATGACGGGCAACGAAGCCATTGCAAGGGGCGCCTATGAAGCAGGCTGCACCGTTGCTGCGGCATATCCAGGAACGCCCAGCACAGAAATTTTAGAAAACATTGCACAGTATGAAGAAATCTACGCAGAATGGGCACCAAACGAAAAGGTAGCTGTTGAAGTTGCAGCAGGTGCATCAATTGCAGGTGCAAGAGCATTATCTGCAATGAAACATGTTGGACTTAACGTTGCAGCAGACCCTCTTTTTACAATGGCTTATGAAGGGGTTAATGGCGGCTTTGTAATAGTTACAGCAGACGATCCAGGCATGCACAGCTCACAAAACGAACAGGACAACAGACTCTATGCACAGCACGCTAAGGTTGCCATGATCGAACCTTCCGACAGCCAAGAATGTAAAGACTTTATTAAGGCAGCCTTTGAAATTAGCGAACAGTTTGATACGCTTGTTTTATTTAGAATCACAACAAGAATCGCCCATTCAAAATCCATAGTAGAGCTTTCCGAAAGACAGGAAGTTGGAGTTAAGGAATATAAAAAGGATGTCAAAAAATACGTTATGATTCCAGCCCATGCAAGGGTAAAGCATGTTGAGGTTGAAGAAAGATTAAAAAGGCTTCAAGAATATTCAAATACTACTCCATTAAATAGGATTGAGTGGGGAGACACTAAGATTGGAATCATAACAAGCGGTGTATCATACCAATATGCAAAGGAAGTGTTTGGAGATAATGCATCATACCTAAAACTTGGATTTACATTCCCACTTCCAGATAAATTAATAAAAGAATTTGCAAGCAAAGTAGACAAGCTCTATATTATTGAAGAAAACGAGCCATACATTGAAACCTTTGTTAAGGCTTTAGGAATAAACTGCATAGGAAAAGAATTGATTCCAATTTGTGGTGAGCTAAATCCAGATATAATAAGAAGGGCACTTTTAGGTGAAAAGGAAAGGGAAACTTATTCAGTTGATGTAAAAGTGCCAAATAGACCTCCAGTTCTTTGTCCAGGCTGCCCACATAGAGGAATATTCTATGCTATGAGTAAATATAAAGATATTATAGCTACAGGTGATATAGGCTGCTATACATTGGGAATGATGCCACCATTAAACGTTACTGATACGGTTATAGATATGGGGGCAGGAATTTCAGCAGCAATTGGTTTTGAAAAGGCTGCCATGATGGCAAAGAGGAAAAATAAAATATTCGGTATAGTTGGAGATTCAACCTTCTTCCATTCAGGAATTACAGGGCTTATTGATGCAGTTTACAACAACAGCCCGATAGTTGCAGTGATCCTTGACAATAGCATAACTGCCATGACAGGACACCAAGAAAATCCAGGAACAGGAAAGACACTTAAGGGAGATATATCGCCGGTTATAGATATAAAGGGAATAGTTAAGGCATGCGGAGTTAAGGAAGAAAATATAAGGGTTGTTGATCCATATAAACTTGATGAAACAGAAAAGGCTGTAAAGGATGCATATAATGCAACTGAGCCATTTGTAATAATAACAAAACAGCCATGTGCTCTATTAAAGGATGTATTGAAAAAGAGGGCAGGAAGATATGTTAAAGTAAATCAAGATAAATGTAGAAAGTGTAAGTTATGCTTAAAGGTTGGCTGCCCAGCAGTTGCATTCAAGAATGGAAATATAGTAATAGATAAGGATATGTGCAACGGCTGCACAGTATGTCTACAAGTTTGTCCATTTAATGCGATAGAAAAGGTTGGTGAATGGAATGACTAAGAGCTTATTGTTTGTTGGAGTTGGTGGACAAGGGATTATACTTGCATCAAAAATTTTAACAGAGGGGCTTGTAAAGTTTGGATTTGATGTTAAAATGAGCGAAGTTCATGGTATGGCCCAAAGAGGAGGAAGCGTAACAACTCAAGTTAGATTTGGAGAAAAGGTGTATTCACCCTTAATTGGAGAAGGCGAAGCAGATGTTATTGTTGCCTTTGAAAAGGTTGAAGCTGCAAGATGGATAAAATACCTAAAAAAGGGTGGAACTTTAGTTGTTAACGATTATGAAATATATCCACAATCTGTATTAGTTGGACAAGAGGTTTATCCAGACGATGTTATCCAAAAGCTAAAGGAAAATGTAGAAAACGTAGTTGTATTTAACGCAGCTGAAGTTGCTGAAAAACTTGGAAATATAAAGGCACAAAACATCGTTCTACTCGGTGCCCTAATAAAGGCATTAGGAGTTGAAAACCTTGATTGGGAAAGCGTAATAAAAGAAAATCTTCCTGAAAAAATGCATGACATAAATATCAAAGCAATAAAAGAAGGCATGAAATAATATATGGGGACGGTTCTTAATTTTTTAAAATTTAAAAAAATTAAGAACCGTCCCCTATTTTATTCTTCTTGGACAAGTTGTATAATTACTATATAACTGCATAAATTAAAAGTAAATATTAATGAACCGTCCCTGAGGTGATTAAATGTATTTAGAAACTTTTTTAAGGCTTTTACTAGCCCTTATACTCGGTGGAATAGTTGGCTATGAAAGGGAGCATAAAAACAGGCCAGCTGGACTTAGAACTCATATTTTGGTTTGCATTGGGGCTGCTCTTGTCCAAATAATCTCTTTTAACTATATTCGTCAAAAGGGCTTAGCTTCGATTGATCCTTTTCGTCTTGGTGCCCAGGTAATAAGCGGCATAGGCTTTTTAGGTGCAGGAACCATACTTAAAGAGGGGGTAAACGTTAAAGGGCTAACCACTGCAGCAAGCCTTTGGACTGTTGCTTGCATTGGCCTTGCTATAGGTGCAGGGCTTTACTTTGAATCGCTTTTTGCAACCCTTTTTGTATTTTTATCCCTCAGGGGACTAAAGATAGTAGAACAAAAGATTTCAAAGGAGGCAAAATATTTTAACCTACAGCTTGTAACAGAAAATATCCCAGGAGTTATAGGGAATATTGGCAAGGAGCTTGAAAAATTAAGCGTTAACATAATTGGAATTGAAATATCAGGAGGAGAAGATGAAGAAGCGATAATCTTTTTAAACCTTAAAGCTCCTAATTATATTAACGCTAATCAAATAATAGAGATGCTAACAAAAATAAAAAGCGTAAAAGAAATAAAATTAATATAACTAACGAACCGTCCCGGAGGTGCTTATGAGAGTATATACTAATGAACTTGGAAGATACAAAGCTATAGCAGAAAAGTATAAAAAATCCAAAGAGGATGTAAAATTATCACTGCCTATCGAATTTGAAGGAGAATTGTATAGGGTTTTAGAATTCTTTAAATCCTCATTTTTTGAAAAAAGTCCAACAGGCATATTGGTCCTTACAAATGATGGTTTTAAGGTTAGCGATAAAAGGGTCCAAAGGGAAGTTGTAAAGCTTTCCTATTATTTGGATATCCTTTTAGATGATGACAGCATCGAAAGGCTCAAAAAGGCTATAACGCCTGAAAAAGAAATCAAAAAAGAAACGATAAATTACAACGATGCTATTGATGTGTTAACTTTGCTAAATTCTGAAAACATAAAGGGAATCGATACAGTGATTAATGTTCTAAAAAAACTACCAGAAAGCAAAATAGAAAACAACAGGGCCCTTGAGGAATATATAAAAATTACAAAAAAATATGAGGATGTAGATTTTGCTGTTAATTCAGAGATGATAGAGGAGCTTTTAGAATGCTATAGGGACATGCTCCTTGTGAACTTTAGAAGAGTTAAGGAAATAAACAAAGGAAGGGCATATTACGATTCACTAAAGGATTTATCCAGTAAAAACAAAAAGAAAATTTCAAATAAGTTTAATGGAATGTCACAAAGATATACAAGGCTTGAAGTGATTTTGGACAAGCTTAAAAATATATTAATAATTTACGACAGAATACTTGATATGAACGAAGAAAGATACATTGAATTTTTAAAGACTCAAGATAACGTAAATATAAACAATAAATTAAAGCTTATAAGAGAATAAGGCTGCTCGTGCAGCCTTATTCCATATCTACAACCTTTATAAAGTTAACATCTGGATCCTCAGTTCCTTGAACATAAAGATTCGCATCCTTAAGAGCCTGAACATAGTCAACAATCTCTTGAGTTATTATTTCACCTGGACAAACAATTGGAATTCCAGGAGGATAAGCAAGCAAGAACTCCCCTGAAACCTTTCCAATGCTGTCATGAAGTGGTAGCGACCATTTCTTTGCATTAAAGGCTTGCCTTGGGGTTAAAACCTGCTTTGGAATTGCAGGAATATCTAAAACTTCACCCTTAACTTCCCTTGTTCCATAGTATCTATCGCTGATATCCTTAAGAGCATCAATAAACTTATCCATCTTTTCCTTTGTATCTCCAAAGGATCCGACAGCAAGGATATTGTAAAGGTCGCTAAGTTCCATTTGAATATGATATTCATCTGCTAAAATCTGGTCAACTTCATATCCAGTAAGTCCAAGGCCCCTTACAGTAACAGTTATCTTCGTAGGATCAAGGGCATATACACCTGGCTGACCTAATATTTCCTTTCCAAAGCAATAAAGGCCAGGAATTTGGTTTATCTTTTCCCTTGTATACTCAGCAAGTTCAATGGCTCTGTCTAAAAGCTCCTTACCCTTTGTTGCAATCTGCATTCTAGCAACGTCTAAGGATGCCATAAGAGGATAAGATGGACTAGTTGTTTGCAAAAGATTCATAACCTGTTGAACTCTATTTATATCAACCCTTCCAGCTCTAACCTGCAAAAATGAACTTTGAGTCATTGAACCGATTATTTTATGGGTGCTTTGGGCACATATATCTGCACCAGCTTGCATACTTGAAATAGGTAATTTATCATTAAATCCTAAATGGGGTCCATGGGCTTCATCGACAATCAAAATTTTGTCATAAGAATGGACAATCTCAGCAATTCTTTTAATATCAGTAGCAACTCCATAGTAAGTAGGATTGATTATCAAAACAGCTTTGGCATCAGGATTTTCCTTTATTGTCCTTTCAACAGTTTCAGGAGTAACGCCATGGGCGATTCCTATGTTTTTATCGATCTCTGGCTGCATATAAACAGGAACAGCACCGCTAAGGATTATACCAGCTGTAACTGACTTGTGAACATTTCTTGGGATTATAATCTTATCGCCTTCTTTAACAACGCTCATTATCATTGCTTGAATAGCGCCGGATGTTCCATGGATTGAAATAAACGCCATGTCAGAGCCGTATGCATCCGCTGCAAGCTGCATAGCCTTTTTTATAGGACCTGTTGGATGGTGCAGGCTGTCAACAAGCTTAAAAACAGTAACATCGATTGAAAGTATGTTTGAACCAACAAAGTCCTTGAACTTGTTGTCCATTCCGTCTCCCCTTTTGTGCCCGGGAACATGGAAGGGAACAGTATCTCTATTATGGTATTCCATTAAAGCATCAAAAATAGGAGTCTGTGTTTGATCCATCTTATACAATGTGATATGCACCCTCTTTCATAAAAAATTTAAACGAATTATATTATAGTTCAATGTTTTATAGAATGCAATTGTTTTATATTAAGTTTGCGTTAAATTTTAAAATTTATGATAGGGACGGTTCATTATTTATAAAACTAAAGAACCGTCCCCAAGAATAAAACATCAAAAAATGGAAATACTCCTTAAAGGATAAAACTTTAAGGAGGGATAGGATGATTTTACATGCGCATCTTAGGGAACATAATACAAAGGGTGATACCCATAAATTAAGAAGAACAGGTCATGTTCCTGCTAACCTTTACGGAAGGGATATAAACAATATGTTGGTTGAGTTTGGTGAGCTTGAGGTCTGTAGCGTCCTTAGAAAAGTAGGCGAACACGGCATTGTAGATGTTGATGTTGATGGTAAAAACTATAAAGCCATGATAAAGGAAGTCCAAAAGGATCCAGTAAGCCAAAAAGTTCTACATATAGACCTTTACAAAGTAAACGAAAAGGAAAAAGTTCATGCAAGGGTTCCGATAGTTATAAAGGGAGAAGAATACTTAAGAAACATGAACGCTGTTATTCAAAAGGTTCAAGACGAAGTTGAAGTGGAGTGCAGCGTAGATAAAGTTCCTAAATATCTTTCTGTAGATATAACCAATCTTAACAAGGATAAAATCACAGTTGCTGACCTTGAGGTTTCTGAGGAGATTTCCATAATTGCACCGCCTAACATGCTCCTTGCAACCCTTGTAAAAGCAGGCGAGACTGTAAGGGAAGCTGAAGAAGTTGAAAAGGAAATAGTAGTTCATGCTGATGGCAGCATCGAATAGCTGCCTGCTTAAAAAGGGACGGTTCATTAAAATTATCACTTTTTAACCAGCAAAATTTATAAAACTAATGAACCGTCCCTAAACTTGTGATAAAATTTAAAGGGAAACCTTCAAATAGGCGGTGATACTTTGGAAATCAATGCTAAACTTCAAAAACAGATAGATGAAGTAAGATATTTAACGGCAGAAAATGCCTCGCGATATAGGGTTATTATGCGTTTTTTCTACCTTCAATATGAAAGAATGAAGTATTGGCTATACAAGGAGGATGTATTTGAAGAGCTCAAAAAACATAGCCAATTTGAGGATTACACGATGGAGCAGCTAAAGCAGGACCTTGACAACCTTGTTCAATGGAAAAATTTAATTCCTGTTCAAGATACCTCAAAAGTTTCATCGGTTGAAGAGTTTAAAAACAAACAATTTAGATACCAAATTTCTGATTATTCCATTGAAATCGAAAGAATGATTATCAAGCTTGAAACCTTGCATGTTGAGACAGCCTCCCTTGAACCGTCACTACTTGAAAGAATAAAAGAAGCCTTTATAAAAATCCCGCAAATAATAAATTCCGATGAAAAAGTGGCTAACCAGTGGTGGAAGGACTTAAACAGCGACTTTGAGAGGCTTAATAAAAACTACAAAGATTATCTTGGCTCCTTTTATAGTCTAAAGGCTGAGGAGATGATGAAGACAAGCGCCTTTCTACTATACAAGGATAAATTCATAGAATACCTTAGAAACTTCATAAAGGAGCTTCAACAGCACATAATTTCAATTGAAGGCATACTAAAACAAATAAATGAACATACGGAAAATGCTTTGCTTTTAAAGATTTTTTTACATGAAAAGTCAATACCCAAAATAAACAACGAGGCAACAGAAGAGGAAATAAAGGAAAACATCGAATCAAAATGGAGAAACATTAAAAATTGGTTTTTGCCTTCAAATGCCAAAGAAAGTGAAGCCACAAGGCTTCTTGACATCACCAATGAAATAATACGAAAAATAACCCGATATGCGGCACAAATTTCAGAGAGCCGAAACAGTGCAGCAAACCGCAAAGAGGAATACAAAAAACTTGCCCAGCTATTTACAACCTGCAAGGATATTAACGAAGCCCACAAACTTTCGGCCCTTTGCTTTGGCATATTTAACCCTTACCATATAAAAACAAATGCCCCAAGAAGCACCGAAAGTATAAACTCAAGCCCCTATGATGAAATACCAAGCCTTTACATTATAAAGCCTAAGATTAGAAACTACAAAGAAAAGTCCGAAAGAAGCCCAATAAAAAGCAACCTTGAAAAAAAGGAGATTACTCTACAAAATATACTAAAATCAAGACAGCAGGAACAGGAATTAATACAAAACTACATAAAAAACGGGATTATTGACTTTTCAAACCTTCCTAAAATTCCACAAAGTATTAGAATATCCCTTTTAAGGTGGCTATCAAAGGGGCTGAATTCTCCCGATTTTACATCAAAAACTGAGACTGGAATAAAATACAAAATAGTCCCACCAGACCTACCAAACCAAAAATGCACAATAGTTTGCGATGATGGTGAATTTACAATGCCAGCCTTTAAAATAATTTTTAGGGACGGTTCATAAGAAACGTCCCCAAAGGAGAGTTAAGGATGAAGGAACTTGAGTTACTTCTCGATAATTTTTGGATAATAAAAGATGAAGATAAGGAGCTTTTTTATCAAATTAAAGATGCCATTCCTGAATTTAAAAACTTTTTAGCTGAAAAACTTGGATACCATATCATCCAAAATACACAGCTTATTAAACTTGAAAAAATTCCAGGGAAGGCAGAAGCCTGGATGGGAATACAGGAGTTTGATAGTCCTATGGAATATGCTTTTTTATGCCTTCTTTTAATGTTTTTAGAGGACAAGGGCAAAGAGGAGCAGTTTGTTTTATCAAGTATAACAGAGTTTATCGAGGCAAATTATCCAGGTGAAAAGATAGATTGGACCCTATTTAGACATAGAAAAAGCCTTGTTAAAGTGTTGCGTTTTGCAACAAAAATGGGGATGCTTAAGGTGGACGATGGTGATGAATCAAAATTTACAAACGATGCATCAACCGAAGTTCTATACGAAAATACAGGCCTTTCAAGATATTTTACAAGGAGCTTTTCAATGAATATATTAAACTACACTTCATATAAGGACTTTGAAAAGGAAGAGGAATTAGATATAGATAAAGACAAAGGCGTCATAAGGCGCCAAAGAGCCTATAGAAAACTTTTAATGTCGCCTGTCGTCTATAAAGAAGGGGATTTTGATCCTGATTTTGACTACATCAAAAAGCAAAGAAGCTCAATAGAGAACGACCTTGAAAAATATTTAGGCCTAGAGCTTCATGTTCACAAAAATTGTGCAATGGTTGTGCTACCCCAAAACAAAACATATAAAAGCATATTTCCAGATGGGACAACCCTTAATGATATAATACTTCAAATGAATTATATGATAACCAATATGGTTAAAACAGGAAAGCTAAAGCCGGACAACGATGATATAATAACCATTTCAAAGCCTTTTTTTGAAACGATGGTCAAAGAACTAAAGGCCTTAAACTCAGCAGGCTGGAGCAAAGAGTATAGGGAAATGGATTTTGAAAAATTGTATAACGAAATAATACACTTTATGGAGATGCTTAACATGATAAAAGTAAGCGAAAAGGAAATAAAAATTTTACCTCTGTGCGGTAAGGTTGTAGGACGTTATCCCGATGATTTTTATTCAAAGGAAATGGAAAGGGAGGTGGCTTTAGATGAAGCAAAATAGATGGATAATAGAAAGGGCAGGCCTTATAAACTTCTGGTATTACGATGAAGAGGAATTTAATTTTTCTGACGGAAGGCTACTTTTAAGAGGGGCAAACGGCTCTGGAAAATCCGTAACAATGCAAAGCTTTATCCCCCTTTTGCTTGACGGGAACAAGAGCCCCGAAAGGCTTGATCCCTTTGGCTCAAAGGCAAGAAGGATTGAAAACTATCTTTTAGGAGATGAGGGGTCAGAACTCGAAGAAAGGACTTCGTATCTTTATATGGAATTTAAAAAGAAGGAGAGCGGAAATTATATTACAATAGGAATGGGTTTTAAAGCCCAAAGGGGAAAACCCATCCAATCATGGGGCTTTGCCATAACCGATGGAAGAAGGATAGGCCATAATTTTTTCCTTTATAAAGACATCGGAGATAAGGTCCCACTTAGCAAAAAAGAGCTGGAAAATAGAATAGGAGGCGGTGGAAGGGTAGTAGAAGCGCAAAAGGATTACATGAAAATGGTCAACGATCTATTATTCGGCTACGAAGACATCGACGACTACGACGAACTTATAAAACTCTTAGTTCAGCTTCGTTCACCCAAGCTTTCAAAGGAGTTTAGACCTACAGTTATATACGAAATACTTGAAAATTCTCTTCAGCCCCTATCAGACGACGATTTAAGGCCTATGTCGGAGGCCATTGAAAATATGGATAACATAAAAATAAGGCTGGATGAGCTTAAGGAAAGCAAAAAAGCTGCAGAGAAGATAAAGGATGTTTACGATAAATACAACCGCTTTATGCTTCTTGATAAGGCTAAAAATCTAATCAACATATACAATGAATATCAGAAACTTCTAAAAAATAAACAAGAGCTTGAAGGGTCAAAGGAAAACTCAAAAAAAGAATTTGAAACGGCTTCTAAAAATATTGAGGAACTTAAAATAAAACAAGCCTTCTATGAAAACAAAAAAAGGCAGCTTGAGGTCCATGACAGCCTCAAAATTAAAGAAAAAATAAAAGAAGTTGAGGACTTTATAGAAAGCCTTAAAAAACAAAAGCATGAGAAGATTTCCCAAGAAGAAACCAAAAGACAAAGGGAAAGACAGCTACAATTTGAGTTAAACAAATTAAAGGATAATAAGGAAATTCTATTAAAAAAGGTAGAGGATATAATCCTTCAAATGGACGATTTATACCCTGAATTTGACTTTGATGAGCAGGCATTTTTAAAGGATGAGCTAAAAAACAATATAGAAGTAGAATACAATTTTAGCTTTGTTAAGGAAAAATTATCGAAACACATAAAAAACTTAGAGGAGGCAAAAGAAGGAATAGAGGAACTTGAAAGGATAAATAAACTTTATGATGAAGCTCTAAAGGTATTAGAAAGGGCAAAACAGGAAAAAGATTATAAGGAAAAGAAGCTAAATGAAGCAAAGCTTTTATTGGAGGAAATTAAAGAGGAACTTATAGAAAAAATCTACAAATGGCATAAAGAAAACAACGAACTAAGATTATCCGATGAATCATTAATAAAAATTTCACAGGTTATAAATAATTTTAACAAAGACAGCAGCTTTGATGAAGTTATTGTTCTTTTAAGGGAGGAGTTTAATAAAATAGAAACCATTTTAAACAGCCAAATCTTAAAGTTAAAATTCAAAAAAGAAAATTTAGAAGGAAACATTAAAGAGCTTAACGATAAAATCGGCGAGTGGAAAAACAAAAAAGATCCTGAACCTGAAAGAAAAGAGGCGGTTATAAAAAACAGAGAAAGGTTAAAGAAGGAAAACATACCCTTTATCCCATTTTATAAAGCTGTAGATTTTGTCGACGGCCTTTCGGGGGAAGTAAAATCTTTTATAGAATCTGCCCTTTGCGATATGGGAATCCTTGATGCTCTTATAGTTCCAAGACAATACAAAGAAAAGATTTTTGAAATGGACAAATACATGGCAGATAAATATATTTTCCCATCACCGGCATATCTTATGCATGATTTAACTCAATTTTTAAAGGTTGACAAGATCGATGTTGATGGTATTAAAGAGGAGGATATTGTAAACAGCCTTAAAAGCATAATGATAGATGAAGGAAGTGCAACTTACCTTAACGAAAAGGGAGAATATTCTATTGGAATTTTAAAAGGGAAAACTAACATGACTGAAGGTGTTAAATTCATCGGCGCTTCAGCAAGAAAAAGATATAGAGAAATAATAATCAAGGATCTTGAAGAACAAAAAAGCCAACTTGAAAGGGAAATCCAAACAATAAAAGAAGAATTAGAAATGATATATCAAAAATTAGAAACATTAAAAAAAGAGCTAAATTCCTGCCCAAGGCCAGATGACTTAAAAATAGCCATAAACACTGTTACAGCCGCAGAATTTGAACTTGAAAGGGCAATAGAGGATATTTCAATAAAAGAAAAGGAAGAAATCAAAATATTTGAAAGGCTCAAGGAAATCAAGCAAAGGGTATATGAACTTACCAATAAAATAAACCTAAAGGCTGATCTTGATACATTCAAAAGCGCCTTAGAAGCTTCAAGGGAATATAGAGAACTTTTATATGAACTTGAAAATTCCCATAGAAAATTTCTCCAAAACATAGAAAACTTAAAGGCAGCAGAAGAAAATCTAAAACTCATCCAAGAGGACATTGAAATAATAATTTACGATCTTAACAGCATAAAGATAAAACTAAAGGAGCAGGAGCTCCTATTAGACTCCTTAAAGGAACAGCTAAAAATCTCAAATTATGAAGAAATAAAAAACGAAATAGAGGACTGCATTAAAAACCTTAGGGAAATCCCTTCCCTTATAGAAAAAGAAGTTGAAAAAAGAGCAAAGGAAGAGGAAAGATACACTAAAGCTATAAAGGAATTAGAAGAGATTGATAATAAAATAAAAAGAAAAGAGATATTGTTTAACCTTCATCAAGATGCCTTTAAAGAAGAATATGCATTAGGCTTTATAGAAACTCCAAAGGATGAAGATGCAATAAAACTTGCCCAAAGGATTATAAAAGAAATAAAGCAAGAGGATAAACAAAGGGAGGACTATATAAACAGCCTTTACTCCAAATTTAACGAGAACAGCCCCTACCTTAGGGAGTATATTTTAAAGATGGATACTATTTTTGAAAAAAATATCGATACAGAAGATGAAGATATAAAAGAAGCCCTGTCTAAAACAAAGCGCCTTGCAATTAGAGGAAAGGTAAGGGGAAGGGAAGTTGACCTTTATGACCTTTTAGAATTTATAGAAGAAGGGATAAATGAAAACGAAAGCCTTTTAAGGGAAAGCGATAGACAGCTCTTTGAGGATATATTGGTAAACAACATAAGCAAAAAAATAAGGTCTAAGATATATCATGCACAGGAATGGGTTAAAAAGATGAATAAACTAATGGAGTCGATGGATACCTCCAGTGGTCTTTCCTTTAGCTTAAGATGGAGCAGCAAAAAAGCCGAGGGAGAAAATCAGCTTGACACCAACGAGCTTGTTGAACTTTTGAGGCAGGAAGGCAGCATAATGAAAATCGAAGATTTAAATAAACTTTCCCAACATTTTAGAGCAAAAATAAACGATGCAAGAAGGATCCAAGAAGAACTCGGTAAAGCAAAATCCTTCCACAGCATAATAAAGGAAATTTTAGATTATAGGAAATGGTTTGAGTTTAAACTTTATTATAAACGCTCAGGACAAAATCCAAAGGAGCTAACAAACAATGCCTTTTACCAATTTAGCGGTGGAGAAAAGGCTATGGCGATGTATGTCCCATTATTTTCAGCCGTCTATGCAAGATATGAGGGGGCAAGGATGGACTGCCCAAGGATAATATCCCTTGATGAGGCCTTTGCTGGCGTCGATGAAAGAAATATTAGGGATATGTTTAGGCTCTTAACGGAACTTGAACTTGACTTTATTGTAAACTCACAGATACTTTGGGGAGATTATGATACAGTTCCTTCCCTTTCTATATGCGAACTTATAAGACAAGATAATGCAGACTTTGTTACCGTCATAAGATACCATTGGAACGGTAAAGTTAAGGAACTTGTTTGTTAGGGGGATTTTATGGAAAGGATAAAGCAGGAATGCTTAAAATATTTTAAGTCAAATAAAGGCTATAAAAGAATGTTTGAAAAAATAAGGGAAAAATATAGAATGCTTGGCTACTTAGGTGGCTCTATAAAACTTGATAATCTAACCCCTGAAGAGCAGGACGCTCTTTCAGGGTTTTTTAAAAGGGATTTTTACAGTAAAAAAAGCGTGACGATAAAAATAGAAAACTTTTTAAAAGCATTAGAAAACACAAGATTTAGCGGCGTTGATTTTGAAGGGGTTTTAATGGAGTATTTCGGTGAAAAAATAATTTCCAAAAAAGAGGAGCAAAATAGGCTTGAGAAGGAAAAGGAAAAATTCTTTTCAGAGATTTTAAGCTGTTTTAGTGGAACTAAAGCTAAGGAGTGGCTTGAATATGTTCTAGATAACAAGGAAAACGCCTACAAACTAATTATTCAAAAATACGAGAGGGATAAATTAGGTTTAAAAAATTCTTTATTGTTAACAGGTGAGGCGGTAAATAGGTTGAGTTTTGATATAAATAACACCGAAAGGCTTGCGATCTTTTCATCGAATATCAGCAAAAACCCCCATACATTTGATTTTGATAGGGATGAGGGAAAGCTTTTGCTTTATGGGATATCTTATTTTTTAAAGGAAGAATATCCTGAAAATGCTCAAAAAAGAGCAGAACTTTTGTATAGAGCAGGAATAATAGACGATGAGGTGTCAAACTATACGATAGTAAGCGGGCTTTTAGCCTATAAGGATGGGAAGCTCCACGAAGGATGGAAAGGATTTTATAAAAACTCTGAGCCTATGCAGCTTTCATTATATAATCTATCTAAAGTTGACAAAATCATCGCACCGAATAGAATAGTATATATCTTCGAAAATCCAACTGTGTTTAGTGAAATTTTAGAAAGGGCAAGGAATAAAAAGCCAGCTTTAATTTGCACCTATGGGCAAATAAAACTTGCCAGCATAGTTCTTCTAGATAAATTAATCGAAAACGTTGATAAAATATACTACTCTGGCGACTTTGATCCGGAGGGACTACTCATAGCCGACAAGTTAATACAAAGATATGGCGACAAAATAGCCCTTTGGCATTACGGAGTTGACGACTATAAATCTATTATTTCAAACAAAAAGATTAGCCCTCAAAGGCTCAAAAAACTTAAAAACTTAAAGACAAAAGAACTTATTATCCTTGCAGAGGAAATCCAAAAAACAGGCCTTGCCGCCTACCAAGAACTTTTAATCGATAAATATTTAGGGACGGTTCATTAATATTATCAATTTTTAACGCTGGAAACTAATAAAACTAATGAACCGTCCCTAAGGAGGTGCAGTATGAACTATAAAGAATACTTCAAAAAAGAAGCACAAAACTTAATATTCATAGAGCTCGAAAGGCCACTAACAATATCCCTAAACAAACCAACCATAACATTACCCAAAGGCGACTATCCCATAGACTCAAAATCCCTCATAAACATTGCTCAAAAGCAAAACAACCTTACCGCCCAAAACATAATCGACGGCATGATAATGATCCTTGGCTGTGACCCTGACTTTCCCCATGCCGAATTTTACCTTGCAACCCTCAAAAAAATCCCAAACATCGAAAGCTACATAATACATCAAATAGAAGAAAATAAAAACAATAACCTTAAAAGGGCCATAATCTACATAAATGCCCTTATAAAACTCAACCCCAAAAAAGAATTCCAAATGAACCGCATATATCTTCTTATGGACTACTACCAAAAAACTAACCTAAACCTTCTTCAAGATGAGATACTCGAAAGCTTAAAAAATCTTGCAGACCAATACACAGACTTTGCTGCACCTAACTTTTACCTTGGCGTATACTATCTTGACAAAGACTACGACATGGCAAAGCATTATCTAAGACGCTCTCTAAATGACCAAAGATTTTCTAAAAAAGCACAAGAATATCTAGCAAAAATAGAAACTATAGAAAATTACGATAAAGCCGTAGACCTTCTTAAAGACGGCTACCCTATGGAAGCCCTAAAACTTCTCATCCCCCACATAGAACAAAATCCAAACAATTTAGATGCCAAATACTATGCAGCGGTTGCCTACAGAAACCTTCAAAATTACCACAAGGCCTTTTTTTACCTCCAAGACCTTCTGCAAACCCTTGAAACGCCGGAAGTTCTGAACGAAATAGGCTTAAACCTTGCGTTTTTAGGCTACTTTAAAGAGGCCATAGAATATTTCCAAAAAGCCTTAAAATATAGACCCTCTGATTCAAGTATTTTATCCAACATCGGAGTTTGCTACCTTAACATTAATGACAACGAAAACGCAAAAAAATTTTTAAACTTAGCCCTTCAAAAAAATCCTGACGATGAAGTGGCAAAACAGTGGCTAAAAATGCTTAATTAAAATTTTTATAAGAAAATTTTTATAAGATAATCATGCTATTTGCAAATGACAAAATAATAATGCCCCCTTCCTAATAAAATTTTTTAAAAAATTTTTTATAAACGACATATTTCGATGGAATTTTTTAAATATTGTATTTACAATTATAAAGTGTCGGAAAAAAGTAAGGAGGAATTACTATGGAACAAGAAATGACACTAGATCTTCGGGAATTATTTGATATTTTACAAAAAAGGTGGAGGTTAATAATTAATATAACTGCAACTTTTGTTGTGATTAGTATTATATTGAGCTTTTTTGTTCTAACTCCTGTTTATGAGGCTAAAGTAACAGTTATAGTTGGTAAGGAAGAACAAAATACCGAAAAAAGAATAGACTATAACGACATTATGATGTATCAAAAGCTGGTTAAAACTTATGCTGGAATTGCAAAATCAAGAACTGTAGTTGAAAGGACAATAAAATCATTAAATATGGATATAGAGTATGAAAAATTTTTAGACAAGCTTAGTGTAACTCCTCAACCAGATACTCAAATAATGGATATAAAATTTCAAAGTAAAGACCCAAAGGAAGCGATGCTTACAGCAAATAAATTAACAGACGTATTTTTAGATGAGTCAAAAAGAATATATCCAACTAATACTATACAAGTTATGGACTATGCTGTTATGCCTGAAAAGCCTGTAAAACCAAAGAAACTATTAAATATTGCAATAGCATTTGTCCTTGGTATAATGGTATCCTTCGGAACAATATTTATATTGGAATATATGGATAATACTATAAAAACAGAAAATGACGTCGAAAAGATACTTGAACTTCCTGTGATAGGAATCATACCAAAACAGATTGAAGAAAAATAGGATGTGATATAAATGTTAGATATACATTCCCACATAATACCTGAAATCGATGATGGTGCAGATTCTTTTGAAATATTTTTTGAAATGGCTAAAATAGCACAGGAAGATGGAGTAGAAACAATTGTAGCAACTCCACATTTTATAGCAGGAAGATATGAAACTGATTACGAAACCGTAAAAAAGCACGTTAACGACTTAAATTTATATCTTAAAAATCAAAACATACAAATTAACATCCTAGCAGGACAAGAAATTTTAATTTCAAAGGACCTATTGTCATACTTACATCAAGGCTTAATCTCACCTATAAACGACACAAACTATATGCTTGTTGAACTTCCATTTGACGAAATACCAAAATATACTTTTGACATATTGTATGAGTTAAAAATAAAAAACATAACTCCAATAGTAGCTCATCCGGAAAGATATTTAGAGATTATAAAACAACCTGAAAAAATCAACGACTTTATAGATGAAGGTTGCCTATTTCAAATAAACTCATCTAGCCTCTTGGGTTATTTTGGCAAAGATGTTAAAAATACGGCGACTTTATTTTTAAAACACAATATAGTTGACTTTATAGGATCTGACTGCCACGATTCAATTAGGAGAAAGCCTAAGGTAAACGAGGCCCTCAACATTATAAAAAACACAAAAAGGGACGTTTATGAAAAAATACTTTTGAATTCAAAGAGTTTCTTACAGAACGAATCGATAACGACAAGTGCAGAAAAAATAAAGCCTAAAAAAAGTTTTTTTAGTTTCTTTTTAAGGGGGTGATCCTGTGAAGGTAAGAAAGGCCATAATACCAGCCGCGGGGCTTGGGACAAGGTTTTTGCCGGCGACAAAAGCTCAACCTAAAGAAATGCTTCCAATAGTTGATACACCAACTATTCAATATATTGTAGAAGAGGCTGTAAAATCCGGAATCGAAGAAATACTTATTATAACTGGACGCAACAAAAGAGCAATAGAAGACCATTTTGATAGATCAGTTGAACTAGAACTAGAACTAAAATCGAAAAACAAAAATGAATTACTCAATATGTTAGATAACATAACTAATATGGCTCAAATTCACTACATAAGGCAAAAGGAACCGAAGGGCCTTGGACATGCTATCCTATGCGCAAAATCATTTGTAGGGAATGAGCCCTTCGCCGTCCTTTTAGGAGATGATATTGTTGACAGCCAAGTTCCTTGTCTTAAACAACTGATTGATGCCTATAATATGTATAAAACTACCATATTAGGTGTTCAAGAGGTTTCATATGATGATGTTGACAAATACGGAATTGTAAGTGGAGTTAAAATTGAAGATAGGCTCTATAAAGTTTCAGATTTAGTTGAAAAACCAAAGAAGGAAGAAGCTCCAAGCAATATAGCAATCCTTGGAAGATATATTATAACTCCAGAAATATTCAAGATACTTGAAAAAACAAAGCCGGGTAAAAACGGTGAAATACAGTTAACCGATGCACTTAAGGAGCTTTTAAACAAAGAAGCAATGTATGCCTATAACTTTGAAGGAAAACGTTACGATGTAGGGGACAAGCTTGGATTTTTGCAAGCCACAATAGAATTTGCATTAAAGAGGGAAGACATTAGAGATGAATTTATAACCTACTTAAAAGAAATAGCTCTAGACTTAGATGACAAAAGGAGTTGTGTTTAATGGAATTAATAACAATAAAAGACCCTAAATCACCGATTTCAGAAGCATACAGAACATTAAGAACAAACATACAATTTTCCCTACCTGATACTAAGGTTAAAACTATTTTAGTTACAAGCAGTGGCCCTGGTGAAGGAAAATCAACTACATCTTCTAACATTGCAGTGACCTTTGCACAAAATGGCCATAAAACTATAATCATTGATTGTGATTTAAGAAAAAGCACGATACATAAAAAGTTTGGTGTATCTAATACGATTGGGCTTACAAATATTCTAATAGGGGAAGTAAATTTTAACGAAGAAAGCTTTAAATCACAAGTTGCAAATCTTTATATTCTTCCATCAGGGACAAGACCACCTAACCCAGCAGAACTTTTATCATCCAAAAAGATGGAAAAATTTATGGAAGAATTAAAAGAAAAATTTGAAGTAATAATAATAGACACGCCACCGGTTTTGATGGTTACAGACGCACAAATACTTTCAAATTATGCAGATGGAGTTATCCTTGTAGTCGCATCAGGCGAAGCAGACAAACATGCAGCCCAAAGGGCTAAAGAGCTTCTTGAAAAGGTAAATGCAAAAATACTTGGCGTTGTCTTAAACAAACTCGACACAACGAAAAAGGGATACTATGGATATTACAACTATTATTATTACGGCAGCGACGGACAAAAACAGAATAAGAAAAGAAAGATAAATTTTTTTAGTAGGTGATTTTAATGAAGGTTTTGGTTACAGGTGGGGCGGGGTTTATTGGTTCTCACATCGTGGACAAGTTAATTGAAAAAGGATATGAAACTATAATTGTTGATAACCTTTCTACAGGAAAAGAAGAAAATATTAATAAAAAAGCAAAATTTTATTTATGTGATATAACCGATAAAAATACATTAAACGAAATATTTAAAACTGAAAAACCTGAATTTGTAATACACCATGCGGCACAAATAGATGTTCAAAAATCAATAAAAATACCTGCATTTGATGCATTTGTAAACATAATTGGAACGGTAAATATACTAGAGTGCTGCAGAGATTATAATGTAAAAAAAATAGTATATGCATCTTCAGCAGCAGTTTATGGGAATCCAACAACATTACCAATTGAAATAGAACACAAGACGAATCCCATATCCTTTTACGGTATATCTAAATACACGCCAGAATTTTATATAAAAACCTTTTCAGATTTATTTGGTTTTAAATATACAATACTTCGCTATTCAAACGTATACGGCATACGTCAAGACCCAAAGGGCGAGGGCGGGGTAATTTCTATTTTCATCGATCGCCTAATAAAAAGTCAACCTCTAATAGTTTACGGCGATGGTGAGCAAACAAGAGATTTTATCTATGTTGAAGATGTAGCAGAGGCCAACATAAAAGCCCTTACAAATGGCGACAACAAAACATTAAATGTTTCAACAAATACAAGCATTTCATTAAACAAACTTATTGAAACCATGTTTAAAGTAGCAAAAAAGCAAGTTGAAGTAATCTATAAGGAAGAAAGAAAGGGAGATATAAAGCATAGTAAACTATCAAATGTATTGACTAAAAAGATATTAAATTGGAATTATAACCATTCTATTGAAGAGGGGATTTATAAAACATATTATCATTATTCCAATTTAGGGATGTGAAAAAATAAATATTTAAAAGCAATTGAAAATTAAATAACATATAAGAAAAACTAACACCAATTTGATTTATGAAATGAAAAAGATTGTTTTAACATTCTTAAAAAGTTTTATATGGGGGAGGTTGCCTGTGGAAAATATTAATATTGAAAAGTATTTTGAAGAATGTGCAGCTACGTCAAGTATAGATATAAAAAGGATAGTGTCAAGATATTGTAGGTTAATTTTTATAGACAACCCCCTAAAATGTTTAAAATCAAGACTTTCGTAAACTTTTAAACTTTAAATTATATTTTCATATTTAATTGATTTTAATATCTTATACATTGGCGTTACTTTTCCAATATTTAATATTGTTATATTATTTATTCCTTCTCGTGAAGAATTATTTATTCTTTTAATTGTTTCTTTTATCTTCTTTTTATTTAATCTAAATGTTTCAATATCTTCCTTGTATATACTTATTTCCCTTAAATTACCTCCATTCCTGCTAAATACCCTTAGCTTTGCCATTATCTTTAATCCCTCTTTACTCCATCCTAATGGCCTACTGCTTAATCTCACTGATAATACATGGCTTATATGCCCTTCTGCACTGCATCCTATTACATCCTCGTCCCCTTTATATATTACTATCCCTTCCCAGTTATTTAATATATATTTCCTTGCTTCTTTTGCTCTCTCCTTTTCTGTCTTAGTTTCTGCTATATTTATTAACTCCTTAAATATCTCCCTTAAAACCTTCTTATCCCCTTCATTTATCGCTCCCCATATCTTTTGCCTATATTCTTCTCGCTTTGCTGTCCCTCTTATTATGTATTTGTTCAAATGATATCTATCTAATACAAATTTCGCTTTCGGAATCCATTCCATTCCTTCCTTTATCCATCTTGCTCCATCTCCTGCTATGTATATCTTTTCTATGCTCTCTATTTCATAATTGTCATACACATAATTCGCTACATCTATCCATATTTCTTCAGCTTCTACACCAACGTATGCTTTGTAATATACATTCTTTAATTCGTTTCTCCCATTTTTGCTTTGCCTTCCTTCATGTATATATACAAGCCTTGGCATCTCCTTCTTCCCATCCTGCAATGCCACATGATCCTCATCTGCTTCTATGTATAGCACCCTTACTTTCCTCTTTTCTTTTACTTCCCTTTTTACTTCTACTTCTCCTACCTGTCTTATTGCATTAAATACTGTCTGTCTACTTAGTTTCTCCGGACATGTTATTTTACTACTCTCCTCATAGGACATATTAATTGCGTTCTCTACAAGCTTTATCTTTACTTCTTTATCTACCTTCTCATGTTTGCTTATCCCTATAATTTCATCAAGTAAATATCTATATTCCCCATTCTTCTTAGATTTGTAATACGTTCTTGCATATTCTATTTCGCCTAGCATTGTTACAATCTTTTTCTTGTCTTTCCTTTCTACTACCCATCCCTTTTTCCTTTTTTCATCTTCTTTAATCGTTTTATCTAATTCTTCTAAAAAGTCCTTTATTATGTTTGCTCCTAATTCATCAGTCATTTTTTTAACTACATCAACAAGTTTTGTTAAATCCCATTCTTTTGATATAGTTTCCTCAACATTTTTTATTAATTTAGTAGTGAAATTTATTAAATGTTGTTGTATAATATTATTCAAAAGAGACACCCCCTTATTGGTTTGTGTGTTTTTTTCACTTTTATTTTATCACAGGGGTTGTCTCTTTTAAATTTTTGTCTTTTTTCGTCCTACAATAATTTTACACTATGTTTTAAGTGCCAGGCACCTTATTTTTAAGTTGTGATACAGCTGAAGCAGATATCCCTAAATAATCAGCTATTTCTTTTAAAGTATATTTATTTTCTAAAGCAGCTTTAATAAACATTTTCTTAAATTCAATTGCGTCTTTACGTTTCGAAGTGTCTTTTATTTTATCCCAAGAATTTTTTAATTTTAGCTCAGCTAAAATATCATCCAAAGTTTTCCTTTGATTGCATTGTTTATTTTTCAAAATATCTTTTTCTAATATTTTAATCTTTGTTCCATTTATAAAATTCTTGAAATTATCCACAAAAATTGTAAAGTCATTTTCACTACTTGAATCATCACCTTTTTCTTGTGTTATATCAACTAAAAACCTTATGGCTTGCTTTTTATCATCTGATATCATATTTAGTAATGTATCTTTTGATATAAAACTTTCTATGTTATATTTGTATATTTTAAAGCTACTCCAAGGATAATCCTCAGCTTTTTCTACGATTCCTGCCCTTATAGGATTCCTGCTTATATACCTAAAAAGCTAATAAAGATATGTTTCATCTTCAACAATTTTAGCATTATATCTATTTTCAAATACATGACCTCGTCTTCCATGCTTGTCGTTATAATATTTGCTATATACATTATTAATGTTATACATTACTTTGCTTAGAGGGATTTCGTTACATTTTATCATCAAATGATAGTGATTGCTCATAATACAATATGCTAATACTTCATAATCAAACTTTATCAAATAATCCCTTAACTGAATAATAAAAAACTTTTTATCAGCGTCGTAAGCAAAAATATTTTCTTTATTATTTCCCCTATTATAAACATGATAAATAGCACCTTTGTATTCTATTCTCCTTGGTCTTGCCATATCAACACCTCCATCTCTGATTATTCCCAAAATAAAAAAACTTAAACTTAAGTGCCAGGCACTTAAGTTTAAGTTTTTTTTATATTCTTTCCCTCGGTGTATAGTGGGTATGTAAAAGTTTGTGGGCCTTTTCTCCGCCTATTTCACCCATATATTCCTTATACATCGCAATAACCGCTGGATTTTCATGGGATTTTCTTATTGGTTTATTTCTATCTTCTTCATATATTGCATTAAGCCTTGCCCTTACTATATCAAGATTTCCATGATGATATGGCTGTCCTCCTCCATCTATACATCCCCCGGGGCAGGCCATTATTTCAATGGCGTGGTAAAATCTTTTTCCGTCCCTAATATCCTCAAGAAGCCTTCTTGCATTGCCAAGTCCGTGGGCAACTCCTATTTTAAGTTCCATATCCTTTATCTTTACCGTTGCCTCCTTAAGCCCGTCCTCAAGTCCTCTTACTCCATGGAATTCAACCTTTTCTAGTGTTTCACCTGTTATCCACTCATAGGCCGTTCTTAATGCTGCCTCTATAACTCCTCCCGTTACGCCAAATATTACTGATGCTCCTGTAGATTCACCAAGTGGATCATCAAAATCCTCATTAGGAAGCTTCGTAAAATCTATTCCAGCCTCCCTTATCATCTTTGCAAACTCCCTTGTTGTAATTACATAATCAACATTTTTAATGCCGTTTTCCTCAAATTCCTTTCTTTGAATTTCATACTTTTTAGCAATACATGGCATTACTGAAACTACGACTATCTTTTCAGGTGGGATATTAAATTTTTCTGCAAAATACGTCTTTGCTATTGCCCCAAACATCATGTGGGGTGATTTACAGGTTGAAGGAATATCCAAAAGCTCAGGGAATTGATGCTCTATAAACTTAACCCAGCTGGGGCAGCAACTTGTTAATATAGGAAGCCTTCCCTTGCCCTTTAATCTTTCTATAAACTCCTTCGCCTCCTCAACAATAGTTACATCAGCAGCAAAATCAGTATCGAAAACCTTCCTAAATCCAAGCCTTCTTAATGCTGCAACCATCTTTCCTGTAACAATTGTCCCAGGCTCAAGTCCAAATTCCTCCCCAAGGGCAACTCTAATAGCCGGTGCCGTCTGGGCTATTACAAACTTGTCAGGATCGTGTAGTGCCTCCCAAACCTTTGCAACATAGCTAACCTCAGTTAAAGCAGCTGTAGGACATACCGATACGCACTGACCACAGAAGGTGCATTGGGTATCAATCATAGGAAGATTAAAGGCTGGTGCTACAACAGTTTCAAATCCTCTATCAACGGCAGAATAAATCCCACAGGTTTGAACTTCATTGCACATGGTCTCGCAGCGCCTACACATTATGCACTTATCAGGATTTCTATAGAGGGCACCGCTGGAGCTATCCTTTGTATATGTGGACTTTTCACCTTCAAATCTAATTTTTCTAATTCCAAGGTCTGCAGCGAGCTTTTGTAAATCGCAATTCCCGTTTTTCTCGCAAACAAGGCAATCGGTGGGGTGATCGGATAATAAAAGCTCCACCATTGTCCTTCTTGCCCTTATCGCCCTTTTTGTGTTTGTCTTTATAATCATCCCATTAAAGCATTCCGTCGCACAGGCTGGTGCAAGATTTCTTCTTCCTTCTATCTCAACAAGGCAAACTCTACATGATGCAGTTCTATTTACCATCTTTATGTCGTGTAAATCAAGATGGCAAAGGGTTGGAATGTTTATGTTAACCATCTTAGCAGCCTGCAGTATTGTCGTCCCTTCGGGAACTTGAAGCTTTATATCGTTTATCGTAACATTTACCATATTAAACCTCCTTTCAAGTGCCTGCCACTTGACTTTTTGACATTTGGACATTTCTATATTTTACCATACTATTTCCTTGTTATTGCACCAAATCTACATGTCCTGTAGCATTCTCCACACTTTATGCAGCCTTCCCTATCAATAACATGCACTTTCCTTGGCTCACCGTGTATTACATTGACAGGACAAACCTTGGCACAGGCAGTGCATCCTACGCATTTTTCTGGGATTATATAGTATTTAAGTAGCTCAGTGCATACCCCTGCCGGGCAGGACTTATCCTTAACATGGGCAAGGTATTCATCGTAAAAAAATTTCATCGTCGATAAAACCGGATTTGGAGATGTTTGACCAAGGCCGCAGAGGGATGAGTCTTTAACGGTTTCTGCAAGTTCTTTTAGCATCTCTAGATCCTCCATCTCTCCTTTCCCTTCGGTTATCTTGTTTAATATCTCAAGCATCCTCTTGTTTCCTACTCTGCAGGCTGTGCACCTTCCACAGGACTCATCGCAGCTAAACTCAAGATAAAACTTTGCGATATTAACCATGCAGTCATCCTCATCCATTACAATCATTCCACCAGAGCCCATCATTGAACCTAGGGCGTTTAATGTATCGTAATCTATTGGTGTATCAAGATGCTCTGCTGGGATGCATCCTCCTGATGGTCCACCAGTTTGAACGGCCTTAAATTTTTTACCTCCCTTTATTCCACCGCCAAGGTCGTATATGATCTCCCTTAATGTTATTCCCATGGGAACTTCAACAAGTCCAACGTTGTTTACCTTTCCAGCAAGGGCAAAAACCTTTGTTCCTTTGCTCTTTTCTGTTCCAATTGAGCTAAACCATTCGGCTCCGTTTAAAATGATAGGCGGAACGTTTGCAAAGGTTTCTACGTTGTTTATATTAGTCGGCTTTTTCCAAAGTCCAACCTGGGCAGGATACGGCGGCTTTACTGTAGGCTCGCCACGCCCACCTTCAATTGAATTTATAAGGGCAGTCTCTTCACCACAAATAAATGCACCTGCACCTATTTTTATCTCAACATCAAAGGAAAAGTTAGTACCTAAAATATTTTTCCCTAAAAGTCCCATCTCTCTAGCCTGGCTTATTGCAATCCTTAGTCTATGTATAGCAAGTGGGTATTCAGCTCTAACGTATATATATCCAAACTGGGCACCTATTGCATATCCTGCTATTGCCATACCCTCCAAAACTGAATGGGGATCACCCTCAAGTATACTTCTGTCCATAAATGCTCCCGGGTCCCCCTCATCGGCATTGCAGATTATATATTTTACATCACTCTTTGACTTTCTTGTTGCCTCCCACTTAAGGCCTGTTGGGAAACCTCCCCCACCTCTTCCCCTTAAGCCGCTTCTTTTAACAGCATCAATAACCTCCTCGGGTGTCATCTCCGTCAAAACCCTTGCAAGAGCCATGTATCCATCTGAAGCTATGTATTCGTTTATATTTTCAGGGTCTATCTTCCCACAGTTTCTAAGGGCAATTCTAATCTGCTTTTTATAAAAGGGGATGCTGCTCTGTTCTGGAAGCTTTTCTTCAGTCTTAGGCTCTTTGTATATTTTTTCTTCGACTATTCTTCCTTTTACAACGTGTTCTCTAACTATTTTTCTTGCCGATTCTTCATCTACCTCTACATAGAAAATATTGTCAGGCATAACTTTAACAATAGGTCCCTTTTCGCAAAATCCAAAACATCCCGTCATCAAAACCCTAACCTCCTCCTGGAGGTTAGCTTCCTGTATACCTTCCCTTAAAACCTCCAATACCCTTTTGCTGTTAGATGCTTGGCATCCTGTTCCACCGCACACCAAAAGCTCCATCCTAAGTGGCATATTATCCCTCCTATCCTTTTAATACCCATTCGCTAATAACTTCTCCATTTTTTACGTGCCTTCTTACTATCTCCCTACCCCTTTCTGCATCCACCTTGCCGTAAAGAACTGGAGATTTTCCTGGAAATCTTACCTCTACGGTGGGCTCAGCATAGCAAAACCCCATACAGCCCGTTTGAACAACAACAGCGTTGTTTATATTTTCCTTATGAACCTCATCAACTATTGCGTTTATAGTATCCCTTGCCCCAGCTGCAATTCCACAGGTTGCCATGCCAACCAAAATCCTTATTTTATTCTCCTCCGCCTCCCTGTTTTGCAAAACATCCTTATACTTATCCCTTATCTGCTTTAACTCTTCTATCGATTTTATCATCTAAAACCCTCCTTATTCTCTATACTCATCAAGTATCCCCTTAACTTCTTCTACCTTAACCCTTCCATAAACCTTACCATCCACCATAACAACCGGTGCAAGGCCGCAGGCACCAACGCATCTTAAGGTGTCAACTGTAAAAAGGCCATCCTTTGACATATTCCCATCTTTTATGTCCAGCTCCTTTTTAATCTCCTCCAAAATTTTATCTGCCCCCTTAACAAAGCAGGCCGTTCCCATACAAACGTTTATAACATGCTTTCCCCTAGGCTCCATAGTAAAGTAAGAATAAAAGGTTGCAACTCCATATACCTTTGCCGCAAAAATGCCAAGCTTTCTTGCGATAAAAAGCTGAACATCCTTAGGAAGATACCCGAAAATCTCCTGGGCCTTATAAAGAACTCCAATCAGTGCCCCTTCCTTTTGTTCTATAGAGTCTATATATTCCTCAAGCTGTCTTAACTTAACTTCATCAACATCATACTTTGCCATATAATCCCTCCTTAAATAACTACCTAAAAAATATTTTTAACCAAAGGCATTAAATTCATACAAATTTGTAAATAATTATAGGTGACAGGCACTTGACATTTTGACATTTTGACTTTTTCAATTTTTTCCATAAAAGGAGGTATCATTATGCCTAGGCCGCCAAGAATAATATATAGCGGTGCAATCTATCACATATACCAGCGCGGTAACAACAAAGAAGACATTTTCAAAGAAGAGGAATACAAAAAATTTTTCTTAAAACAGCTAAAAAATCTAAATATAAGATTCGATTTTAACATTTTAGCCTATGCAATCATGAGTAATCACTACCATTTTCTAATCAAAACAGGTGATACACCCATAAGTGATATTATTTTCAATTTAAACAATATCTATGCGAAATACTATAACGAAAAGCTCAATCGCAGCGGACATGTTTTTGAATCTAGGTTTAACAGCAAAGTCGTTTTAGATGACGCATATCTGATATGCCTTTTAAGATATATCCACAGGAATCCCGTTAGGGCGAACATAGTTAAAAGTGTTGATGAATATAGATGGACCAGTCATTACTTCTACAAAAACAATATTAATAATTTCGTATATCCTTCTTTTATTTTGAACATTTTGTCTAATAATCTAAAAGATTCCCTTAAAATTTATAATAATCTCATGATGGAAGAAGGAGATGATTCCAATTTTAAAAAGGATTTAGAGATAATTTGTAAAAAATTCAGCTTAAATCTTGAGTCAAGCTTATCATTTTTAAACCTACAAGATTTAGCTGAACCTGGCAAAAGACCGAGTTTAGATGAGATATGGTTAGAGGTTAATACAAATAAAGATGAATTGCATTTAATTAGACGAGGTTTTAAAAGAAGAAATTTTACCAATTACAAAGTAGAATTTATAAAAAAAGCATTAAAACAAAATTATACTATAACTGAAATAGCAAAGTTTTTAAATGTATCACCATCTGCAGTATCAAAAATAATAATAAGAAAAGATATAAACCCCACCTTCTAAATTTTTGGGTTCTTTAAGCTAACCTAAACTTTAAAGTAGCGGTTCAAAATCTATGCTCCTAAAATGTTAAATTCTCCACCTTCAAAAAATGTTCTATCCCCGCTTTAGAACAGTGTTTAAATTAGCTTGATTTTGATACCATTTTGTCAACACTTTAATAAGTCAAACGACATGCACTGCCAACTTACAAAAGTTAGCTATGCATGTCGTTAATTAGGTTAAAAAATATTTATACACATTTACAAAATTAATCAAATTCCGCTATCAAACAGATTTTATTAATTACAATATTTGTTGGTAAAATTATGTAATGTCAAAAAGTCAAAATGTCAAGAGGCAGGCACTCATTATTAAATTTGCGGCAATTCCCGCTACAAGACCTCCAATTGTGTGGGAAAGTATTGCTTTGTTTGTAAGGTCCCTTGCCTCAAGGGCATCCATCATTGCAACATGGGTTGAAAGGTAACCACTCCAGCACATTCCCATTGCGGTAAATACGGCAATTTCCCTTGCTCCAATAAGTCCCTGCTGTAAAAGCTTTGGGACAAGACCAATTGCAGCCCCAACCGCTCCAAGGGCAGTTATAGGAAAGGCTATTGATTCTGGACTTTTAAATCCCAAAAGGGGCTTTAAAATAAAGCTTAACTTTTCTCCAATCCAGGTTAAAACAGGCACTCCCTCATAGGCTGCACCTGTATATACTTCATTTTTAGGTCCATTTATTAGCATCATAACCAATGTGCATATTACTATAACCCCAGGGATTATAGAAAGGCCCATATCGACTCCAGATTTGCCTCCATCTAATATAGCCTCAAGGGCCCTTTGGAATGTGCTTCCGTTTCTTATTTCTCTAAATTTTGTGATATCAAATTCAGCATCTCCATCAAGGGCCATTTCCTCTTTTCCATACTTTTTCTTTGTAAAGTGCATCATAATTCTAACGCTTACTATACTTCCAATTATAGCACCGATGTTTCCAACAATTGCTGCTAAGACAAAACTTTGTCCCTCCGGTGCTTGGGCAATCATAAATGTAGTAACTATAAGCCCCATTCCAAAGGCTGTTCCAAGGTTTGTAAGGGCTGGAACTTGATATTTTTTGAAATATCTTCTAAATCCTTTATCCTTTGCAAGGGTTATAATCGCAGGGTTATCCGATAAATATGTAGTAATTACTCCTATGCTTGCAGCCCCAGGCATATCGTAAAGGGGTTTCATAAGGGGCGATAAAATTTTGTTTATAAGGGCTACAACACCAAATTCCGTTAAAAGTGCCCCAAAGGCGCCTGCCAAAACTGCAATGGCCATTATGAAAAATACGGTGTTTAAAAGTAGATCATGAGCCGTCTTCATCATAGTACTAAACATATTGGCAAGGCCCATTGTTTTTGCTAAAAAACCAAAAAATAATAGAATGATTCCAAGAAAAATAAAAGATTCTTTGTTAACAGCCTTTACAATTTTCTTATCCACAATATCCCTCCCATCCTTCCTTATATTTCCCATTTTAGCAAATTACAAAGATCTAAACAATAAGACAGAAAAAGTTAAAATATTAACTTTTTTGCAAAGATTTATTTTTGTATCATTAATATGAAAACACAAAAAATTGTCCCCCATATTAAAGTGAGGGACAAAATAAAAATCTTAACAAAATTTTACTTATATGCAGGATTAAGACTTGGATATAGGTTATAAGCCTCAGTCTGAATTATGTTATTATCAGCATCTTTTCTACCTGCTCCTATTTCTAATTTATTTTCAGCAGCATTGTATTTATAGCAGAATACATAGGATGAATTCATTTTAGGTTTTAGCTTATCAAAACCTTCTAAATACTTAGATAAATCAATAGTGTTATCAGTAAATACACCTGTTTGCGATATTTTAACCCAAATTCCTCCTGTATCCTTTATCTCTCCTCCTTCAAGTACAACTTCCTGTATCGTCGCTGCTATTGTATTTGCAGTCACCACATCCGCCATAGCCTTTGACTTTTTCATAGCCTTTGAAATCTGTGGGGTTGTAATGCCTACTAAAAGGGCGATGATAGAAATTACAATAATCATTTCAAGTAGTGTAAAACCTTTTTTCTTCATAGAATACCTCCTTTTAAGCATAAGGTTTAAATATATAAAAAATGCATATTTTTAAATGAAATCACTTTAACTTTACTCCTCACTCCCTTCAATCTATTTTCAGCTTGATTTTTTCCAATTTTTACTTGTTTTAAACATGGGCTTCAAAAATTTTTGTAAATTTAATCAAAAAAAATAGCACAGTGCATCCTAAAATGCACTGTGCTAAACATACGTTACATACTACTGATTGCTTATCTCAAATTCATATTCAAAATCTTCTTTATAACCGTTCTTAAAGTTAATTACTGTCACTTTTATTCTATATTTTTCAACTGTTCTGTTGTTTCTATAATTTATTCTTTCACCTTGCTTTATACTTGACCAAGTATTGTCGTCTATAAACCTATACTTTACATAGAAACCATACTGAGCATCTGGATCATTTATTGTTGTATCATTTTCATCGTCAAGCCATTCAAAACCTGTTATGCTTCTACCTTCTACCCCAAAGGAATACAAATCTGTATATCCTACAAAGGAGTATGTTGCATCTCCATAAGGATAAACCAATCCTTCAATAACATCTAAACCTATTTTTCTCAAATATCCATCATATAGATAAACCTTATAAACCTTTGAAGTATCTATGGTAAACCTAATTTCCTTTGATGCTGTAAATGTAGAAGGTTTCATAGCATAATTTTCATATCTTATACTTACCTCATATTCACCTTCAACGTTTGCTACTTCTTCTCCTTCCCAAACTCCATTGTTTAAAACAAAATTATATGGCTTGGAATTTCCATATTGTCCACTTATACTATCCTTTAATCTTATAGTTCCAACAGCAGAAACAGTTGAATCGGTAAATGGAACCATTACCTTAACCTTATATCCTGTTGTTACTCCATTTATAGTCTTTCCTAGAATACCTGCAAGATATGGTTGTGGTGGTGCTATATTTTCTCCAAATAGTCTAAACTTAATCGTTTGTTTTGCAATTTCAGTTCCACCTTGATTTAAGGTTACCACTAATTTATATTCACCTGTATTGTTTGAGTTCTTTTGGATTGTTGATTCAATAGCCGAATTATCAACACTTCCAGCTGAAACCTGAGTTGCACCCTTTGTTAAAACATAGCTTGCATTTATACCGCTTGGAACATCTTTTATATCAACAGTAATATCGGCATTGCCTATATATCTTGCAGTTAATGTGCCGGTTATATCATCGATTATGAAAGTCGTATAATCCTTACTATCAAGTATAATTTCTCCTCCTGCCTTTATAACCACCTGTGGCATTGGAACAAGGGCAACATATGCAATTTGTCCTGGCATTTTATTGGACATAGCCTTGTATCTTGCAAGGATATAGGTTTTTCCAGTAAGCATGCTTGCTTGGCTTAACATCTCATCGCTTGACATCCAATCTATTCCGTTTAATGAACATTCTATGAAACTGCTAAATCCTACAAATCTTCCAGATGTAAAATCGTATGATACATTTGGTTTTGCTTGGGCTATCATAATATATGGCTTTGATGGATCAAGGTAGCCCTTATTTGCGTCATAATAGGCAAGTTTTAACAATTTATCCGTCGCATAGCCTTCAAATACACTTCTTTCTATTTCAAAGGAGAATAAACCGCTTCCTTCTGGTGTTGCTGTTATTGGTGATGCAGTATAATCCTTAACAATGGAATTGTCTGCATTGTATAGTCTATAACCTATTTTATCATTTATTCCCTTATATGTTACCTTATAAACCTTCTTATTGTTATATTCCGTATATTCAACCTTAACTACAACCGGTGCCTCAGAGCTGTATGCAACATCCGTAAATTTACTTAACGCCCTTCCTGCTCTTTTAACTGCAACTTTAATTACTCCGCCTTCTTGATTTAGGTCTATCTTTGATATAACTGCCTGTCCTGTTTTGTCAGCCTTTGCCTTTCCAAGAGGCTTTGTCATATCATTTTCATCGTATACATAAACTTCATCTCCTAAAGCAAGTCCCTTTATAACTATACTATCTGCTTTACTTCCTTCATTGTTAGTTACAACAACATTATTCATATTAATTGGTGCAGAATACATAACAGCTTTACCACTTACTTTAGTTCCGTATCCTACAACCTTTCCACTGAAGGTATATACTCCATCCTTTACACTATATTTTGACATATCCCAATTAACTAAAAGTTCCCTTATATCTCCATCGCTCATAATAGCAGTAACCTTATCGGGCAGCTCTATATTCTTAAGGTCAGTAATTTCAACGGGATCTAAATCATCAATTTTTACAATCTTATCGGCATACTTAATCTTTGCTATTGCCTCTGGCTTTGTTCCTTCAGGAGAGCCTAACTTATATCTATAAAGTTTTCCAGATTTTAAATAAAATATATAATCCCCTGCTATGTTTATCGCCGTTGCTAAGTCATCTATTATCTTTGTTCCACTTGAAACACCGAGCTTATATATCTTTCTTCCATCTACATAGCTTGAATAGAATATGTCATTATTGGTTACTGCATTTATTACGCTCAATTTATCTTCAACACTTTTTGTAATAGTTCCACCTTTAGATTTTACCTGAACTTCAGTTGTAAAGTAAACCGGCGAAATTCTGTTATATGATATAGTTTTATAAAGTTTTCCATCAAGCCCTGTTGCATAAACTATTCCATCATTTGTTAAGCTTAAATATCTTACCCCTGGACTTGTTTGGGAGGAAACCGTTAAAAACTTTGTTCTATTGTTTCCGTTTAAATCGATGGAATAAAGTCTTCTTGCATCTGAGGTATTGCTATAATAAATCTTATTTCTATCCCCATCAACTACTATATATGCAGCTGAATCATAGGTAAGCCTTTGTCCAGAATAACTTGCATTTGTATTGAATTTGCTAAGTTTATATATCCTGTTTTTATCCTTGCTATTTGAATAATATATATAATCCCCCACCACATTTACATAGGAAGACAAAACATCATTTATCTTCTTTCTTCCCGTTCCATCAACATTTACCTTATAGATCTTACCACCATCGGATATATTACTATAATAAATCCAATCGTCTACAACATTTATATACCTTGCATTATCTTCAACTATTGGATACTCCTCAACTCCATATATATTCTTTTTATAAATCTTTCCTCCATCTGCTAAATTAACATAATATAAAAATTCTCCATCAGTTGCTGCAAGCCCAAGATTACTTATATTCCCTGCAACCCTTGTTGGAATATTACCTAAGGAATAAGTTTTTAAATTAATTAAAACAGGAAGTCCTGTAACGGAAGAAGAAACATCCTTTATCTCCCCTTGTCCAACAAGATCTCCGCTTGCAGAATATAAATTTATATAAAAATCATCCCTGTTTGTTATTAATGTAAAGGACTCATTAGTAGCTCTTTTAACTGAAGGATCTATTGTTGAACTATCTGATACAACAAAATAATAGCTGTTTGGAACACCAACTATCTCTTTGATTACAACGCTGACAAGATTGTATCCCGAACCTGCTGCACTAAAGGATGTGTTTATTGTTATATATCCATATTTTGTGCTTCCAGGTTTATACTCTCTAAATATCCCACTTCCATCTGCAATATAGACCTTACCTTGATCATCTGGACTATCTGAATAAAGGGTTAGTTTTCTTCCACATATAAGCATTATTTGTTCTTCAGTTGCAGCCCTTCCATCTTTATCTGTTATATTGCCTTGTGCATCTATAGAAAATATCTTGTTTTCATTTCCCTGAAGGCTTTGAAATTGATTTACCTCTTGAGGAAATTTACTCACATAGGAACTTGTATATATTCTGTCGGCTATTATTATGCTATTTTTAGGCAAATTAACTGCTTTTGCAGCAAAGGCCATCTTAGGCAGCATCCCTATTATCATAATCACTGTTAAAATAAAAGCTACAAATCGCCTCATGACAACACCCCCTATGTTAGTTATCGGATAATTTTAAAAAAAATTTACACTTTATTTATAATAAAATTTAAGCTAAAATTAAACTGAGGTGGTTTTATGAAAAAGGTTCTTTTCTTTTTTCTGTTTTTTTCGTTATCAACAAATGTCCTTGCATTTAACAAAGTAATGACAAATATCTCACCTTACAAAACCTTTAATATTAAATTTAACCAAAAGCTTGATCCTAAAAACGATCTTTTAAATTCAATCAAAATAGTAGACTCTAAAGGCAGCAAAATCAACGTTGATGTTAAAATAGGCAGCAATCAAAAGTCTTTACTTATTAATCCTCCAGATGGCGGCTACACTTATGGAGAAACATATTATCTAACCGTTGAAAACTTAAAATCATCTTTAGGTAAAACTTTGAAAAATCCCTATAGCTTAAAATTTACAATATCTGATTTAATTATAACAGGGACATACGATGTAACAGTTGGAGGATTTACCGCATATAAAAAAATAACTATAAATGGATTAAAAAACTATAATGGAAATGTAAAATATAAATACGATGTTGATGCAAAGTTCTATAAAATAGGCGAAACTGCAAGCCTTATAATTCCAAAGGAAACTGTTATCGTATATTTTTATGATGAAAAGAACAACCTTTTAGGAAAAGCAACATTAAACGTTGGAAAAAGTGCAACATCCAAAAGTTTTGTCATAACAAAATAGGCATCCTGCGATGCCTATTTTCATTCTATATCAATAACTTCAAAGTCATCTAGGTATTCATCAATACTATCAACATTCAAAATTGAGCAGAGGGCTCTTATTTGTGCATCATGAATTGATTTATAAAACTTATCCGTCGTCCCATAGAACTTTGGCATCAAGTATCTTAATATTTCAACTCCTTCATAAAACATTTCCTTTGCAGAATCATCATATCCTGAAATATCATACAGTCCAAACAAAACAAACATAAAGCTGCTAAAGGTATATTTTGTTCTTACACTAAACATATCGAACATCGGAAAACCATTTAAGCTATCCTTTAACTCTCCCCTTAACGGTGCTAGGGCAAGCTTTGCAGCATTCAAATATTTTTCATCTAAAGTTTCATTATACATTCTAACTAGAAGAGATATACCTAACCCTTGAGTTAATGAGGATGACCAGCCTCTTTTCATTGATATATTTGATTCCTTGTAGTCAAAATCGTTTATCCAAAGACCACTATCATTTATGTTATAAACCAAAAAGTCTGCTGCATCCTTTGCCCTTTTTAGATATTCACCATTTTGGCTTCTTTTATAATAGCTATAGTTTTGAAGCCCCCACTCTGCTATTAAAAGAGGATTATATTTATATCCACTATAATTTACCATAGGGATATTATTCTCATCAAACTTTATCCCACTTACTCTACTTATATTCTTTATATCTGCAAAAAAAAGATATTCGCCATTGGTTTTATATAAATAATTTTTTACAATATTCTTTCCATCATCAAATATATAACTAAAATAACTCGTAAAATTGCTGGCATTATTCTTATCGTTTTCTGCAAGCTTTATTTCCTCCGTTCTAAATCTTAAAACAAAAGCTTTACTTGAATTTCCTGCAAAGTCTTTAAATGAACCATTTGGAAGACTCAAAACATAGTTTGTCCCATAGGATAACAAAGTATTAGGCCTTATCGTTGCCTTATTGCCGCTTAACTTTATACTAAACCCTACCCTTTTCCCATTGCCAATTAGTGATATGCTCTTTAAATTATTTAGTTTTACACCTTCATTAAAATTCAATGTAATGCTACTTCCAACTTTAACATTTTGAAGGCCATTCTTAGGATTAGAACTTACAACATAGGGCGCTACTGTATCCTTTTTTGCGTATAAAACCTTCTTATTTTTAGAAATTTTAGAACCGTTCCCTAATAAATCATATATGGAAATAGTTTTAACATTTTCAGGATAAGCATATTTTAATATATATTCCCTTCCTGCATATGCAATTGTATTAAAAGCCAGGATCATTAACAAAATCAAAGCTAAAGCCCTTTTCACAAAAACGCCCCCTAAATAGTGGTATATATATTATATCGGATTTTCGTTAAATAAATAAAGTTTTCTTGTTATAATTATAATTTAGTATTCTAAGATCTCTCTAAATATCAAAACAGGCCAAATGGCCTGTTTTGATTATATCTAATTATTCGGCTATTTCATACATATTAGATAAAGGCATCATATTTTCAATGCTGTCCCAAACAAAATACCTTATTCTAAGATTTCTTTGATTTGCAGGAATTTTCATCATAACTGTTAATATAGCATCTTTATTTGATTCAACACTCTGCTTTGCTGCACCGTAAATTATAAACCTGTTATCATCATCATATAATGCTACAATCAATGTTGCATCTTTTGTATTTTTAGTTCTATTTATTGCTTTTATGGTCACTTTAATATCTTGGCCTTGTATTACCTTTTCTGGTTTCTCTATCGATATTATTTCAAAGCTCTCATTTTCAGGCATTTCTATTAATACTATCTCTGCCGTATTTCTTACCCTTATTCTGTGTCCCTCTGCATCCTCTGATGCTAATCCAACAGCGCTTATCTTGCTTCCAATTTTAATCCTCTCATCCCATTTTCCTGCTTCGCTTCCTACATCTCCTGCAATATATCCTTCTACATATACCCTTGCTTCTCCTGAACCATCATCCAAGAATATATTTTGTCCTACTATTCTTGTAACCGTTCCTTCTACCTTCACTAGCCATCCTTCGTTTTCCTCGAGCATAGCCTCCTTAGTTGACATTAACTTAGGTTCAACATTTATTGGATTTGGGTCTATTATTTCTATATCCTTCAATTCATTTGAAATCTGAAGTTCTGTATCTCCCATATATTGATCAACTTTTCCAGTAACTCTAACCTTTACCCCAAGAGGTATTTGCCTTGTTGAAACTCCAAATACAGTTATTCCTCCCGTTTCGTCTTGAACATATATAACATCAAAGAAGGAGTGTCTATTGCCCATCGAAGCCGATTCTGCTGTTACATAGCCTTCTACAGTAAATATCTTGCCTAAATTGTCTGGAATATTATCATTATTTATGTCTTTTCTTACTTCTAATATAGGTGTAATTACTTTCTCACCAGCAAGAATCCAATCCAAAATATTTTCAGTTATTGGAACATTAGCATATTGATTATCTCCTGTCATTTCAAAATCAGAGAAGAAGGTTGAACCTGCAACTATCAACTTTGCACCTGAGTTTAGTTTTTCTACTGCAAGAACATAAACCTCTCCCTTTTGAACTGGTTTTGCATCGTTTTGTTTGTCTGAATCCAAAATCTCTGTCGTGTCATGGCCCTTTACAACAAAATCAACATTTGTAAGGTCAGCGTTATCCTTCGGTATTACTGAACATCCACTAAAGAAGCTATAAAGCTGATCTTGGGATACATTCTTTGTTAAATTAAACTTATCTGATACATACCTATTAAATAACAACCTGTAGTTTTGACCATTGTTGTTTACATTGTCTATTACTTCATCATCATTAAATCTCAAGTTAGAGCCTATTGCCTCAAGGACTCTATTGCCCTGGTTTGCATTTTGATAAGATGGGTCAGTAACTCCTATGTCATTATAGTCTGCCCTTGATGTAATAATTACTGATCCTCCATTTTGAACAAATCTTTTAATAACCTCTATCTCTGCATCCGTATAATTTGACTTGTAAAGATTATAACTTGCGTTATCCTTGCTTTGAGGATCTGTCAATACTAATAACCTAACTCCTTCTAAGTCAGAATCAGTTAGTCCATCATAATCTTCGTAAACTATTACCTTTCTATCCTCTAACATAGACTTAAACTTCGTAACTTTTCCTTTGTAATCTCCACTTACATATTGATTATAATGTCCTGCATCAATTACTACCTTTACAGCATTTTCTGGTGCAATAAACTCAACTACAGTGCTAGATGTGAATGTTTTATCTACTCCACCATAATTTATCGTGGCTTTTGCATAAATTGTGTATTTGCCTTCCTGGCTAGATGTCCAATTAATGCTTGCTAATCCTGTTGAGCCAGCATTTAAATTTGTAATAATCCTTTCATCAATTTTATTTTCGTCCTTTATCTCATCCCTATAAAATTCAACTTTAACATTTGAAATTGATGTAGTTGAATTATTGTAAACTACCGCATCAATTGTCACAGGTTTATTAGTTTCAGCAAGTTTTAAATTTGATTTAACTGATGATAAGCCAACAGGAACAACATCTGAAGTCCAAACCGGTGCCGTAACAGCAATATCTAAATCCTCTTGATCTACTCTAACATAGTAATAACTGTATTTTGGATTTAAAGTAAAATTCCACTCTGCAGTGTTTGAATCAAAATATTTTGATGTAACTACTATTCCACCGTTCGCTATAATTGATACCTTGCCAATTTTATCATTTAAATCAGGGTCCTGAATGCTAATGTTAAAATTTAGCTTATCGGGATTGTTTAAAATTGTCCCCATATATTTATTATTTACCTTATAAACTATCCTTAAATTATTGTCTTCCGTTGCATAAACGCGCATATTTCTAAAGGCATCATAGATATCATCCCTTGTTAAATTCTTTGCTAGAGCTACTGTTCTTGCTGTATTAGCTAATATCCAATTTCCTTTATGGTTATCCTGATTGTTTGTAGGTGCAAGATGCCACCCCTTATCAAGGGCTCTTGTATAGAATTCATAGCTTGGGAAATAACCGCTTGATCTTACTGCTCCTTCCCCGTTTCCGACTTCAATCAAGGTTATTAATTTATCTATATCCGGATCATAATATCCAAAATCTGCAAAATCACCATAAGTTGGGCCAGGATGATTAAATTGAGATATAGATTGAGGAACCTTTTTAAGTTCATCGTAATACATCTTAAGGTCAACTGCCTTGTTGTTTATTCTGCTGTTTCTTGATAAAAAACCTGGAGTATTAAAGGTGTTAATATGTCCCCAACCACCTGTCGAACCGCTCCAGGTCATTTCATATGCAGCTATTGCTACAAATTTCCCATCCTCATTATACTGGTCTGCTATTTGATGGAGCTGTCTCCATTCACTGCTTGCTGAACCATCAAGTATAGTAGCTTGCGTATCATTATCAAATGAATTAGAGTGATCAGTTATTGCAAAAAAGTCTGCCTTTGCAACATTTTTGGCATAATCATATGCCTCTTCTGGAGTGCCTAACCCGTCTGAATAGTTCGTATGGGCATGAATTTGACCGAAGTATAAATTATAGGTTTCTTGACCAATATAAAAATTCCAAGTAAAATCAGCAGCATTTTTTAAAGAAGACAAATCCCTTATAAATATTCTTACTACATGTTCTCCTTCAGCTAAATCTTCCGCTGGATTATATTCTAATTTAATAAATTTTTTAGGCTCAACGTCCTCATAGGTTAAATTTGTCTTATCAGTAACGTCTACGTTATCTATATATATTTTTAAAGTAGTTAAATCTAATCCACTGCTATCCTCAATTGTTGCGCTTATTTGTGGCCTTTTATTTTCAATCCACTCACCACTTTGCGGTGATATAATGGATACCTTAGGCTGAACATTATCAACTTCTTTAATAACTACCTTTAAAGGATTATTTATATCGCTTGGATAAGTTACAGTATTTATTCCATCACTTGCCTCTATATAATACTCAATACCTTGCGTTGAAAGCTCTGATTTTGGAATAACAGCAGTGTATAAATCGTTATTCTTTTGCATGCTTATACTCTTATATGCAGTGTCTCCAACTTTTCTGTAGTATACCTTTGCATTTGATATTTGAACATCATCTGTAATATTCGCACTTATTATTAGGTCATTCGTGTTATCCGCCTCTGTAATAGGCGTGTGTGTAATTGTTGGTGCCTGTATATCTGAATTTTGATCCAATGGAACTTGGTTTGGGAAAACAAAGCCTGGTGTCGGTTGTTGTTTTTGTCCAAGTAAAATCATGTCAATGCCTGTTTCTGGATATTTATATGTTGTGCTGAGTTTTATATCAAAATCTCCGGAATTATATGTTGCCCTACATACTTCTTCACCTGTATCCTTTGCAAGAACAATTGTTTTTGGTGGAGTATTACTTATTCCTGCTGTTATCTTAAAGTTTACAAATTGATCTTCTGTTAAATTTGTTCCGTAAAACGCATTGAAATCAGCCAGTGTAGTTGTGCTAGTTGAACAAATTACCAATACCTCTTTAGGTTGTATTATCTTTGAAACATCGATATCAGATGAAGGATAATTAAACTTATAATCCTTAATATCGATTGGGACATTTGTGTTGTTGTAAACTTCAATGAATTCATAGGGGTCTGTCCCTGATTGTGCCCTTACCATAATCTCTGTGATCAAAAGCTCTGGACCTGTTTGGGCAAAGACTTTATTCTTGAAAGCAAGATTGAAATTTGATAATACTAAAAGCATTACCATAAAAAGCGAAATTATATTTTTATGTGTTTTTCTAAAACTCATTTTCCCCCACCTTTCATGATTTTCAAAAAATTGAAAAAAGATTAATTTTACAATTTAAAAGGGAATAAAAAGGGTGGAATTTTTGCCACCCTTTTATCTTTTATTTGTCGATATAATATAAAATTTTAATATTCAAATTCAATTGAAATAATATCAGAGTTTAATCCCTTTACATAAACAATATATTTACCCTTATCTAACATTGTAGATACTTTACTGTAATTTTTACCTGTCTGAATCTGATCTATATATTTTATATTGCCATCCTGAAGAACTTTCATGGTAATAATATCGTTATCATAAGCACTTTTTACTAAGAAAGAAATTTTTCCTGATTCCTTCTTTACAATTAAAGATATGCCTGAATCTACAACCTTAATCTTTAGAGATTTTTTTACCTTTTGATCCAAAGTCTTTGCTGTAATTGTGGCCTCTCCGACTGCCTTTGCATTAACTTTACCATTTGAAACACTTATAACGTCAATATTATCAGAGTCCCATGTTATCCTTTTATCTGTAGCTGTTAATGGATGAACAATACAGTTAAGATTTAATTCATCATTTTTATTTAAAACAACTCCTATCTCATCAAAATCAATTGATGAAACTGGTATTATAACAGGAGTGCCCCCTGTTGTCCCTCCAGTAGATCCACCTGATGGACCTCCTGTTGTTCCTCCAGTTGAACCACCAGTTGTTCCGCCGCTTGATTGATTATCCTCCTTGCTGTCTTTGTCTTTACTTGCTAATTGTCCCTCTCCACTTACTTTGACTTCATCCTTTTTACTTCCTTCTATCTTTTCTATTTTTGTTTCTTTATTTGTCAAAACTTCACCCTTAGACGATGCAACTAATGTTTTAACTTCTACATTTACAAGTTCAATTTTAGATTCAGCCTTTATCTCTAATGTATCAACTTTTGCCTCTATTTTCACATTTTTGTTTGCACCAGTAATTTCAATTTTATTGATTTTTGCTTCTTTATCCGCCTTTATAGTTGCATTTGCCTCAACCTTTATAGCATCTTCTATGTTGCTATTTTTCTTTATTTCTAATGCTGAATCTTTAGATATAGTTAAATTCTTAATATTTGCTTCAAGTATAATATTTGATTTTGAATTTTCTGGAACTAATTTAATTTCTTTAATTAAGGAGTTTTCTGATGTTTTTATATAAGCACTACTTGTTACCTTTACTTCTGTATCAAAATTACCTCTAAATTCAACAATATTATCATCTATTGTATTAACTTCAACATTCCCTATATTGGCATCCTTATTTTCAAATATTAATGCACTTTGAATAAAAACTTTATTTAAATTTGTTTTTTGATCTGTCACAATTCTAACTTTATTTTCTGCTTCTACTTTAAGTTCATCAGCAAATACGTTGTTTAAATATATACTTTCACTAGCCCCTGATAAAACCTCAATTTCTTTTGCTGAAATGTTATTTAAATAAGCCTTTCCATATTTTCCCGGATCTAATACAAGTTTACCTTCGATTTTCACATTATTTAAAGTTACGTTATCTCCTTTTACAAATACATCTTTAAAAACTACTGCATTATTATAAATAACATTATTTCCAGTTATATTTATATTTCCCTTAACAGTTTGGAAATATTTTTCATTGTTTGAACCATAATTCCCAGTCTTAGATATGTTCATGTCTTTAACAAAAACCATAAATTGTTTATAAGCATAACCATCATATTTGGTCTTACTCTTTTCACCTTTTACATAGGCAAATACCCTATAATATCCATTGTCTAATTTTGGTAGTTTAACTGAATATTTTATATTGCTTTTTATAGGTTTTGAATATCCTTTCGTTAAATCGATCTTTTTCCCGGAAACTAAATCCACTAATAAAACATTATATCTAACATTACCTTTAACACCCGTAGTTGTTAAGTAAAGCGTAGGCGAAGATCCCTGGACATACTCCTGATTTAACCCTGTAATATTTACCTTAGTTTGTGCTGCAGCTGCACTTTTCAAAAATAAATTAGAAATTAAAAATGCAACCATTAGAAAAATGGGGAACAGCCTTCTTTTCATCCCAAAGCCTCCTTTTTAAATTATCAAATGATTGGAAGGAGACCTTCCAATCATTTGATTTTATATTCTAATACCTTTGATAGTGGGTTCATGTCATTTTCATTATCCCATACAAATACCTTTAATGTGTAATCCTTGTATTCTGCCTTTGTTGACAAGTTAGCACCCATGTCTATTGTTTCATCTGGTTTTACATTATAGTTTCCAAATACAAGATGAACAAGTTTTCCGTTCTTATCATATACTCCTACTATTAATGTAACTGTCTTAATATTAACACCATTATTTTTTGCTTTTACAATAACCTTTGCATCTTCTCCTGCTTTGAATTCTTTATCCTCTACAGTAAGCTGTATTGGAATGATGAACTTGATCTTGTAAACTGCTTCTGTTTCATCTTCTGCTATTACCTTAATTATAGCTTCGCCTTCTATAGAAACTGCTTGCGTAATTTCAACTTTTGCTTTTTCGTCTGCAGCTTGAGCTGCTACTGTATAAGTCTTAAACGGATTTACTTCATAAACATATTCAAATTTTTCTGGATTGAATCCTTCTAATGCTTTTCCATTAATGGATATAGAACTTAAGTTAGTATTATTTGATCTAGCATCAACTACAACGACTTTATATGATAATTCATAATCGTTGTTAAATATTAACTTAAATTCGTTTTCTCCCTTTGTCATTTGTTTTAAAAATTCCTTCTTTAAAATTATTTGACCATTATCAACAACATAATCCTTGTCTTTTTCAAGTTGTAATTCACCATATTTAATATTTTGTAATTCAAATGTGTTTTCCTTTGGATATACTACAGCAACTACAACATCCTCTGCCAAAGCCCTATCAAAATACCCATCCTCAAGTATAACTGGCTTTTGGATATTCTTATAGGTTGTAATTTCTTTAACCGCTACATTTCCTGCATAGTCAACAACGCTTATTATAACTTTTCCTTCTCCATCTATAGCATTAACATTTATTGTATGCTCCTTAGCTGCGCCATCTCCAACTTCGCTTTCTACTGTATCAACTTGGTTTCCATTTACATATACTCTATATCCATAAACATTGTCTATTGCTTTAAACTTAAGTTCTAATGTATCATCAACTAATACCTTATCCTTTGTTGAACTAATCATTTCAATGATCGGCTTTTGAGTGTCGCAGTAAACCCTGTATGCATATTCATTCTTGTTTCCTGCAAGATCCTCTAATGTAAAGGCTATTTTATTCAATCCTTCATTTAAGGTCAATATCTTTTCAAAGGATTCATCCTTTAATTCAACTTTTTCACCGTTTATCTTCAAATACTTAACCTCTTCTGCTACAAAGCCCATAATCTTTACTGTATTTGTGTTGTAAAGCGGAACATTCTTAAGGGCGTTACCAAACTCATCAAATACTGTAACTGATGGTGCATCTTTATCTACTAATATATCTATATAGTCTGCAACAACTCCATTCTTCATAGTAATTATGATATCTAATCTGTTTAATCCCTTAAACAAATCCTTCAAGGAAATATTCAAGGCATTATCTTCCATGCTCATCACGTCATATTCTTCAAGTTTTCTTCCATCCATGAAGGTTTCTATTTTAGTAATTTGTTCTTTATCTAATATATTAGCCTTTAATTCTAAATTTGAAGCATTAGATAAAACATATCTTTCACAATTAATGGGTGAAGCATTTACGTTTATATATTCCACAGTATTTACATTCTTTACCTTTGCAAATATTTCTACCTGATTTACACCATAATTAGACAATGTAATTTCCTTTGCAAAGTTACCTTCGTCGTCTACTGTAGCTACTTCATCATTAATTAAAACTGCCACCTTTTCCCCTTGTTTATAAATAACCTTTCCTGTAATCAATACAGTCTTTCCTGAAACAGGATATCCTCCATTAACTTGATTAACTATTATCGTAGGTCTTTCAATTACTTTAGTTATAACTACCTCTTTTGTTTCTACATTACCAAGCTCATCAACTACTTTGATTTCAACCCTATTATCTCCTTCATTTAGTTTGACTGAATATACATGAACATTTTCTCTTAATTCATATCCTGTATAATTATCATCAAATAGCTGTCCGTTTACGTAAACCTTATATGGTGTTAGCTCTTTTACTTTAAATTCAAGATCATAATATTCTCTTGTATCGTTAACAACAACGTTTCCTTCTGCATTTGTTATTGTTACAACTGGCTTTGTTGTATCGATAACAAAGCTCGTTTCATTTTGTCCTATTACCTTTCCTGTTGCATCATAAGCATAAACCTTTAATGTGTAGTTTCCATCCTGCAACTCAACTGTATATTCTGTGCTAGTTTCTATTGACTTCTTTTCAACAATAGCTTGGCCTATTAAATTGTCTATTACTTCAACCTCAAAATGATCAACTAAGTTACTGATCATCTCATTTACTTCAAACTTAACTGTAGGGCTTGGATTATTTGAAACAAAGTTTGGAACTTCAGTAAATCTTATAACATCGTTATCTATCTTTACTAAAGAGCCTGTTACATTTCCTGCAAAGTCTATTGCAAAAACTAAACAATCGTTTTTAATTCCTGGTAATTCAAGTTGAACTTTACTTTGACTTCCTTCTACAAACACAGGATTTTGATCATATTCATTTCTAAATACAACATACTGGTATATTCCAACATTATCTTGGCTTCCTGTAAAGTCGAATTCAAATAAATTACCATCTATCTTCTTTGCCTTTACACTTAATGCTGGATAAGTATTATCTATCTTAAATGGGATCAAAAGCTCCTGCCACTTAGCATCCATGTAGTCAACCTTAGCCATTGCCCTTAAGATATAATTTCCTTCCTTTGCTGGATAGAAATTGCCCTTTCCATCATAGAGCATTCCATCCCAGAGCCAGTTTGCGTAAATCTTTCTTGTTGAAGATGATGCATAGTTCTTTCTAATGAAAATGTCCGTTGCAATTTCCCTTAAAAGATTTTTATTTTCATCTAATATCTGGAGTTTAAATTCCTTTGCATTTCTTAAGAATGAAAGGACAGGAAGCAGGCTTCTAAACATAGCATCTTCATTAGTTGAGATTGAAATCTTTTCTGGGTCAATTATTGGGTGTCCATAGTTATCTACTCCAACTTGCCCGAGGTAATAACCTTCTCCATCTATTAGAGCAGCTTCACCATAATAAGTATCTGCTTCCCACATAGGTGAGTCTAATATTCTTGGCTCATCCCACTTTCCGTAGAATCCAACATAAGGAATTGTAAGGGTTGGGTTATTTGCACTCTCTAGAGTAATAAATCCTTCTACAAATATATTCTTTGATGTAGTTTCTGGAATTTTAACAGTAACTTCAATTTCCTTTGTCTCACCCGGGTCTACTGTAATTTCATTTTGGCTAAATGTTAATGCAGCACCAGTTAAAGGCATTGCATAAGGATAGATATATGAATTCGACTTAAAGTTTGTCATTACTCCATATTTATCGCTAACATTAAAGGTCAAAGCTTCAGTTCCAAAATTAGTTACTTTTATCTTAAATGTCCTATTACCTTCAAAGTCCTTAAGGGATATTACAGCCTTTCCATCTTCTCCAACAACGTATGCCTTTGTGCTAAGAGCCTTATCTATTTGGATAAGTCCTGCACCCTGTTTTCTTGGAAGATATGGAAGCTTTGGTGTAGTTTTTGTTGATGGGTCTAAAAGCTGGATAGCTGAGTTTGTTAAAAGGATCTTTGCCCTTTCAACAAGTTCTCGTCCTGATAAATTCGGACTATTTTGCTTTAGATATTGAACAACCAAAGCAACTGCACCTGATGCATGGGGAGCCGCCATTGAAGTTCCACTCATCGTTTCATAAGAATTATCATTGACAGTTGAGTAAATTTGTCCTCCTGGCGCAGTAATATCTGGTTTAAATGTAAGGTCTGGTGCAAGTCCCCATGATGAGAAGTCAGACATTCTTCCAGCGTTTACATTTGGCGTGCTTGCAATCTTACCCTTAAATGAAACCTTAACTCCATTTTGAATAAGATTAAGTAGCTTTAATCCATCGCTTCTTTTTATAAATATTGCAGGAATAACTACTCTTGGGTCAGTTGCCATGTTTATATAAGTGTCTCCACCAGATACGCTGTTATATACAATTACTCCAATAGCACCTCTTGCCTGTGCGTTTAACTTCTTTTCTATAAATGTTATTGCTCCTCTTTCTATTAAAGCTATTTTTCCAGTTAAATCAAGATTTGCAACATCTGTAGTTCTCCCAAGTCCGCAGTAAACTAATTCATATTCTCCTTTTAAGACGCCGTATGGGTCTATTTCAGAAGTTGTATAACCTATTACACCCTGCTCTTCTCCTGCCTTATAGTCCATTGCAGGAAGTGTTTGTGTTGTATTTTCTGATGATGCAACCTGAAGTGTATCTGGGAAAAGCCCTGGGGAACCAACAAGACCGATGTCTGGGTCCTGTGCATATGCTGGATAACTATATGTTGAATAGTATGAGTTTCCTGCTGAAACTACTACAACAACACCTGCATCTGTAGCATTTTTAATTGCCCTTTGTTCTGGGTCATCAGGCATTATATATCCTGCAGTTGAACCTAAGCTCATGTTTATAACATCAGCACCATGTTTTACGGAATCATCTATTGCTGCTGCAATGTCATCGGTATATGCACCCCTAAGTTCTGGGTTATTTGAAAAAACCTTCATTGCAAGTAGCTGTGCTTCAGGTGCAACACCTTTAACGTCACCATTTGCAGCGACTATTCCACCAACGTGCATTCCATGCATGCTTGAGGTTGTATCAATAACTTCATCGTTTAAATCAGCAAAGTTATAACCATAAGGAACCTTATCAGTATAGAACTTTCCTGGACCACCTAATGATTCAACTAACTCCTTATTAAGTTTTGCCTTACTTGGATCTGTAAGCTTCATATCCTTGTGCCTGTAATCTATTCCTGTATCAACTATTGCAACTACCATGCCTTCGCCTTTAAGGCCAAATTGTTGCCAAACTTGAGTTGCCTTTGTTATATCCCTTGCATAGTTTATGTCTGGATAATAGATATTTGCAACTGTAACCTTTTTAACCCCTGGTATTTTCTTTAGCTCATCAATTTCACCATAGGCAACTGTCATGCTAAATCCGTTAATAACATTCCTGTAAACATGTCTTATCTTACCATAGGCTTTTGCCTTTTCAATTACAGCAGCTTGGCTCTTTTCTACGTTCTTTTCAACCTTTGAAAGCTCCTTCATTGATAGCTTTTGATTTTTAATTATTTCAACTGCTGAAGGATCTTGAAGCTCTACTATAACTCTAACAAGATCTTTATCGTCAATTTTATTTTCTGTTATATTGTCATTGAATTCCCCGCCAAACTTCTGATAAAGTGCCCTTTGCTCATCAACATCCTTAACATTTACAAGGTTTTGCTTTACAAATTTCTTTACGTCGATATTTAGCTTCCCATTTTGTGCTTTTACATTAAAATTAAATAGGCTAAAAATAAGCAAGAAGGATAAAACATAGCTTAGTAATCTTTTAAATTTCATGAAACCCCTCCCTTTATTTTGATTAAAGATTGAATTAATTTTAAACACCCCCTTTATATTAAGTTAAAGCCATTTAGAGGAATCTAAATGGCATAACATTCTAATTTTAATTTAGTTAATTTTACTATCGTTATGGTAACAAAATGGTAACAATTATGTTAATTTCTATTAATATCCATAATTACCTTTATGAATAATAATATTCCAAACTAACAAAAAAATAAAGCATAATTTATCGCAAAATTTTCCAATAAGAAACTAAAAAAATTTTATTTCAAAGCAAAAGTTATTGAAGTTTTTTAGGCCTTGTTAAATTCCCTTTTTAGTTTTTCAATTGCCCTATCCTTTAGTCTTACAACAGCCATGTAATGGCATCTTCTGTTATTTGCAATTTCCACCATAGATTTTCCGTTGAAAAAATGCTCTAAAATAACCTCTCTTTGCTTAGGGCTTAAATTATTTATAGCGTTGTATAATCTTTTTATGTCTTCCCTTTTTATCCTTTCATTTTCTATGTCAACTTCGCTTGGAATTATTTCATAAAGATCATCTCCATCTTCAGTTAGATCTTCATCTAAGCTAATATACTCTTTTATTTTCCTTGCATATTCCCTTATAGAATTTAAAACTGCCCTTTTCACATAAGCCTCAAAGGGAACATTAGAATCTTCATCGTAATTTTTTATGCACTTTAATATGGCAATCCTTCCCTCCTGTATTGCATCATCAAAATCTGAAGAATTTTTCACATACAAACTGCAGCACTTTTTCAAAAGTGGTTCAAAACTCTTTAAAATCTTTTCTTTTGCAGCCCCATCATATCTTGCCTTTATCACTAAATCCTTCATCCTATCCCCTCCCTTGCACTTTATTTTACGGGAGGATGTGCAAAAAATTAAAAACGGAAAAATTGCATCACTGCAGCTTTTCCGTTTTGAAATTGATGAAAAATAATTTTTTTTGAGTATAAAAATGTTTTTCGGTGGAGAAATAGATACAATACAAGATTCTCTAAAACTAACCTTAGCTTGGCCTTTTTGTCATGCCCAATTTTAATAATTTTTCTTAACATAATCTCAATCTCGCAAAAATGACCTAAAAATTAGCAAGGGTGGGCATCTGAATATTTTGCCCACCCCAACTATTGACATAGAGCCCTATTCTACAACTACATCAACTGTTACTGAAAGACCATTAGATGTTACTGCTGTTATCTTGTATGTTCCAGCAGTTGCATCCCATTGTTGTGCATTATCTAACTTTTGCACATTGCCATTATTATCTCTTACAAATACTGTTACATAATCATTGCTTGTTAAATATGACGATACTCCGTATTGGTCAGTCACCTTGAATTTTAAGTTATTATTGTTAAATAGATCGATTTGTCCTTCACTTAATTTAACCTTAGTTACAGGTGTATCTCCTTCTAATGCTTCAATCTTTTGAGCTACTGGTGCAGCTTTTGAGAATGTCACTGTGCCTGGTATTACAGCTACTCCCTTATTAGTATTTACTACTAATGAGAAGTTTGCAACACCATCTGCATCATTTGTAGCAGCTTTTATTTTATAGCTATTTATATCTTTATATATAACTAGCTTACTATCTATAGTTGATGCTGATTGGATTACTCCTGTGCTTGGTAGAGCTACTTTATTTCCATTAGCATCTTTTGCATATACTTTTATTGTCTTTTCATATGCAGCTTGTTCTTTTGAGATTGCTGCAACTGTTCCTAAGTCTTCAATAGCATATACTAAGTCTGCATCTGCATTAACAGCTGTTAATACAACTTCTTTAGTATCGATAACTTTTTGCCCTGTAGTATCATACAATTTTACTGTAACTTTTGTAACCTTACCATAATCAGTAGCTGTAAATGTTACTCCTGTATTAACCATATCTGTTACCGTACTATCACTTGGAGCATTTCCAAAGCTATTATTATCAACTTCGAAAGTTATTTTGCTGTTTCCAGACTTTATTTCATCGCCATATTGATCTTTAAATGTGGCTTTTAATGTTATTGAAGCACCTTTGACAGCATAAACGTAATTTGGTGTAAGAGTCATTGATGCAGCATATTTAGCTTCTACTACAGTAATTGGTAATGTAGTAGATTTTCCTGTTGCATTAACAGTAACTGTAAGGTTGGCAGTTCCTGTTCCTTTGCCAGTTAATGAAACATAAACTTTATCTCCTTCTTTTACAAGTGGATTGGCATTTATGTCAAATACTCCCTTGTTTCCACTTGTTATTGTTAATCCGTTTACTGCTGCTAATATTTCATCAGCTTTCATTTCTTCGCCGAACTGGTTCTTCATTGTTAGTTGAACTCTAAAATCTGTATCATTTACACCAAATCTTGTAGAAGGAGCTACTAAAGTTGGTGCATCTGCTGTTGCTGTTCCGTATACTGTAAATGTTGCCTTTGATGATTTGCCTGTAGCATTAACTATAGCTGTTAGGGTTATTTCCTTTAATCCCTCAAATGCACCAATATCAACTGTTAATTCCTTCTTTCCATCACCATCTACATCTTTAACTTCAAAAGCAGAAGAAGGATTGATAATGGTTGTATTAGAAGAAACAAATGTTATCTTTTCTAAATCTTGAGTATCTAAAACATAATCATTGCCATATTGATCCTTTGCAGTATATTTAATTATATAATCATTTCCAGGTGTTAATCTTGTTTGATCCTTTTTGAGCGATGGAGCATTAATTGTTATTTCTGATAAAACTTTTGCAGCCTTTATGTTAACTGTTGTATAAGCTGTTTTAGCAAATGTTTTATCTACTAATGATACTGTAACAGATGTTACATCAGCTGCAATATCATTAATCGTTATTTTACCTTTAACTGATACTGTAGCTGAACCTTTGCTTGCTGAAACCGCAAAATTATTAGGTTCAAACTTACTTGTAATATCTTCTCCATACTGATTTACAAGTTTATATGAAAGTTCTATTGTTGTAGCTACATCTGCTTTTCTATATGCATCAGCATCTATAACTATATTATCTATCCTTTCAGGCGCAACTGTAAACTTTGCAACATCTTTGTCCTTTGCTGTCTCAATGCCAGTTACGCTAACAGTATAATCTCCAACTTCCAATGCAACACTAGTTGCTAATGTTACTTCAGTTTTTGTTTCATTCCAAGTTGGTGTTACATTTATTATACTATTCCCCTTCTTTACAGTAACTATTGCCTTTGTTGTATCTACAGGTTTATTGAATACAACATTTATTTTTTTAGTTCCTGTAACCACTGCTTCCTTAATTTCTATTGGTGCTAATTCAGCTTCTTTAGCTGCAACCTTCTTGTCTTGTTCAACTATTCTTGTATTCAAAGCTGCCTTCTTAGCTTCATCAGTTACCTTTGCTACCGCATCTGCAGCTACCTTTGCTAATTCCTTAGCCTTAGCAACTTCTTCATACTTTGTGATTTGGAAATCTTCATAAGCCTTAACTGCATCTTCTGCAGCCTTTAATGTAGCTGCTACGTTTTCAAAGCCTTTCTTTGCAGCATCAAGCTTTGCCTTCTTGTCGTTGATTCTGTTCATTAAAGCCACTCTAACTGTTCTGTCAGCTATATCTTGAACCTTGTCTAATGCATCTGCATAAAGCGCTTCTGCTGCAGCGATTTCTTCTTGAGTTGTAAGAGCTGCAAGTTCGAATGCTTCAACAGCATCTGCAGCTGCTACTTGTGCCTTAACTTGTGCTGTTACAGCAACGATTTCTTGGCTTAATTCCATAAGCTGCTTTGAAATAGCTGCCTTCTGCCTTGGATTTGTAATTCTGCTCATGTGGATCTTTAGTGATCTGTAGTAGCTTTGTAAAAGCTTAAGATCCTCTTCGCTTTGTGATTGCTTAGTGATTGTTAATTGTGGCTTTAGATATTTGTTGATGTTTGTGAGTGCGATTTGGTAGTAGTCTACCTTCTTAGTAGCCGCACTCGCTGGTGCTAAGCCCATTGAGCCAAATGTTACAAGAGCTGCAAGGGCTAAGCTTAGAATCTTCTTGGCTTTTGCCATATTTTCTCCTCCTCTCGAGAATTAAAATTTTATATATGATGAATAAAATCATCGACTAAGTTAAATTTTCCTTTATTGGATTTAAGTGTGACTATTTAATATAATATACCAAAAAGTCAAAATTTTCAAGGATAAAATTTACATCACACTTAATAATATATTCTTCCTTTGTTTAAAAATTCCTGCTAAAGTTAGGTAAATTTTTCAATGATTTTTCTGTTTTTCAACTTATTCACTAATATTGACTTTGTTTTCTATGGAAAAGTTCCGCTAAATTAGAAAAAAGTTTTATATTTTTATATCATTTCCTTTTTGGCCATATCTTAATCAGCTTTCATTTATATAGACTCTTTTTTTATAAAAGTGTTCCAAATTTCAATGCAAAACTTTCCAACAAATAACGACAAAAAAAGACATTCGCAAGGATAAAAAAATTGCTCGGCATTTGCCGAGCAATTATTCAACCTCTATTGCGTTTACTGGACAGGAGCCTTCTGCCTCCTTTGCTGCATCCTCGCTGCCTGCTGGAACTGGATTTGCTATAACATGGGCCTTGCCGTCATCCTTCATTTCAAATACATCTGGTGCAATGGATGGGCAAAGACCGCAGCCTATACAGGTATCTTGATCTACTTTTGCCTTCATGGTAAAACCTCCTTTTTAGTTTTCTAAGGATTAGTTTTGCCCTTGAAGGCAATTTTATACCTTGCTTTATTTATATGCTATAAAAAATTCCCATTTTCCATTATAATTTCCTTCAATAACATAAACTGTTTTTAATCCTTTAGGATCTGTTACGGCTATTTCTGCCTCCACCCTGTTTCCTGAATATTTTTTTGTGTTTATTGCTATCAAATAATCATACTCCTTTGCCTGCTGAAGAAGAACTATGTTGATGCCATTTCTGTTGATTCCTTCAAATATGTTTTTTATATCCATTGATGTCAAATACTTTAAAGTCATTATCTCCTTTTTAAGGTCGATGGCAACGGTTATGTCCTTTTTGCCTATTTTGTCTAGGATAAGGTTTATAACTGAAACATAGTAATCTGGAACGTTTTGGTTTCTGTTGGTTTTTAAAAGGCGTTTTATAAATTCATCTTCAATTGATGTTGAAATGTTAAAAAGCTTTCCTTCTTCATCATAAAGATTTGCAGTATTCTCGTCGTTTATCTTTGCGATGTATTTAAAGGTTGCTACCCTTTTGTTTTCGGAGTAAAAGTCGAATATAAAGTCGGGCTCTAAGTTTGAATCCCTTTGAACCTCCTTTGCCCTTAAAACCTTATTTTTAAACCTTGTAATTGCTTTTTTGTCTATTATCGTGTATCTTCCTGCATATCTTGTGTTGGTTACGACTATCCTTTCTATATCCTGATTTGAAAATTTATCCTTTAAAGCAGGATTTACCCTGGTGCAGGAGGTTAAAAAGAACAAGGATAAAATTATTAAAAATTTTTTCAATATATCACCTCCTAAGAGGCCCTTAGTTTGAGTTTTGTTTCTTTATCTTATCAAGGTTTAAAAATATAAGGGCAATTACAAAGGTTATTATGCTTATAAACTGGGAAGTTGAAAGGGGGCCTACATTCCCTCTAAAGTCACCCCTGAAAAATTCTATGATAAATCTTCCTACGCTGTATAAAAGAATATAAAGTCCTGCAACCTTTCCGTCACTTCTTCCTTTTTTAGAGTAATTAAGAAGGATTAGAAAAATTATAAGGTTTCCAAGACTTGATATTTCCTGTGTTGGAATTAGCTTAACTCCGTTTGGTGCAAAGGGCGACTCTTTAAAGATTACGCCAAAGGGAGAGTCCGTTGGCCTTCCGTAGCAGCAACCAGCAAAGTGGCAACCTTGTCTTCCTATGCTCTGGGCAAGGGCCATCGAAGGCGCTGCAAGGTCAAACATCTTTAGAAAGTTTAAACCCTTCTTTTTGCAATATATATATCCTGCTAAAACCCCTCCAATTAGTGCACCGTATACAACAAAACCTGAGGTTAGCATATATACGATTGATTTTGGATTTTTAAAAACCGTTGGGGCTTCGGCTATTATATAAAGAAGCTTTGCACCAAGGATACCTCCTATTACTCCATAAAAGGCAAGGTCGTAAATTATGTTTTTATCATATCCTCTTTTTTCTGCCCTATAGGCGGTTAAAAGGATTGCCAAAGTTATTGCAACTGCCATTAAAAAGCCGTAGGTGTAAATTGTAATTGACCCTAATTTAAAAAGTATTGGATGCATAAAAATCCCCCTTAGTAATAGATTCTTTCAATAATTGCAGCTATAATAAGAATGGTTATGGAATAGAGGATTATAAAAATTCCCCTCCAAAAGCCTTCCCCTTTAAACTCCTCAATTGATTCAAGTTCTGCCCTTTCGGCATAGGGGTTATAAAAAATGTTGTGAAATCCAAATAAAGGATTTTTTCTCCTATACATTGCAATTTTAGGATCCTCATCCCGTTTAAAAAGCTGCGGGATTGAAAAAATAGAAGCAAAAATTCCAACAGCGTAAAGGGATATATATATGGATTTTAAAGGATTCATGCCTTTTATAAGGGAAAAAATAACAGCCAAAAGCGAAACAATAGCCGACGTTATAAAACTATAAATTAAACTTTCCTTTATCCCCTTTAAAATGTATTTTTTCATACTTCACCTCCAGTGCCTGCCACTTGACATTTTGACTTTTTGACATTTCCACAAAATTCCACAAAGCCGACATTTTATTATACTTAATTATTATACCCTAATTCATGTGATAAGTTAAGTAGCAAATAAAAAGGCACGATATATTGCCAATGCAATACATCGTGCTTTATATTACGGAACCATTACCATTCCAGTCCATGGGTTGTAGATCATAATCCACATTCCCCTGCCATCGACTTCTATCCATTTTTTAAATCCTGTTGCCCCAAAGAAGGGCTGATCTTTTTTGGTGTTTTCTCCTATAATTCCGTAAACTACGTATTCAATCTCACCTTCATCGTCATATTTTAATCCAAAGTAATAATAGCCCGTCCTTCTCATCCAGATAAAGTAGTTTATATATGGATAGGCAAATATTAGATGATAAATAATGCAGTAGTAGGGCATTAACTTAGGTTCGAAATCCGGCCTTTCAAGGGGCACCTTCCACCATCTTGTATTCTTAAACTCGGTGCTGAGTTTAACCTCCTCAAGATCCTTTAATATTCTATGGAATACCTTTGCAAAGGCACCTCCCTTTAATTGCCTTGGGTTTTCTTCCTCCTCTACTTTTACTTCATCTTTTTCTTCTACTTTTTCCCCTTCCTTTATCTTTTCAATTTCATTTTTTATTCTCTCTTCATATTCTATGAATTTTTTAGCCTCCTCATCGAGCTCCTCTTCCTTATCCTCCTGCCTTACAGGATTTTTTAGTCTTTCCTTCCACTCGATTCTCTCTTTACCGATCTGTCCTGATAAGGGGTATTGATCCTCTGCCATTATGCAGGCAACGTTGAACCTGTCGATGTGGATACCTGTGTCGGCAATGTCATCCTCCCTATATTCCCACCAAACTTCCCCTCTTCCTGTTTCGTCCACATTTATTTCCCCAAGCTTTGCAAGGACAGGGGGATTTTTAGTAGCATCGATAAGGCAGGCAGTGTAGGGGCCCTTTTCTTGTAAAAGATTTTGAACATAAAAGTTAATCTTTGCCCTTCCGTTTTTATTTTCAATCTTTGCATAGCCCGTCGGTGGTCTGTCAATGGCAATCCCAAATCCCCTATCATCCTCTTGGAAGATTATAAAATATCTTGAATATGACCTTTTATTAGTCACCCTTTCCCCTCCCAAAAAAATTCATCAATATATTATATGCAAAAGGGTGACTTGAATTTACTTAATATTAAGTGCCTGGCACTTTAATTTAAGATTTTTGTTTACTAAGGATGTTAGAAAGTTTTGCAAATTCTTCTATGCTCAAAGTCTCTCCCCTTCTTTTGGGGTCTATACTTAACTCTTCAAGGGCCTTTAAAAGGATATCCTCATTTGCAATGGATTTAAGTGAATTTGAAAGGGTTTTTCTTCTCATGTTAAAGGCGCTTTTTATTATGTTAAAGAATAATTCTTCATCTAAAACCTCAACCCTTTTTTGATCCCTAATATCAAGCCTTATAACCATAGACTCCACCCTTGGAGGTGGAACAAAGCAATTGGGGGATACTTTGCATATCTTTTTTATATCGCAGTGGTATTGGCAAAGGAGGGATAATGTTCCGTATTCGTCGGTGTTTGGCTTTGCAAGGATCCTGTCTGCAACTTCCTTTTGGATCATAATAATCATTGAGCTAATTTTAACCCTCTCGTTTAAAAGCTTTGCAATTATTGGCGTTGTAACATAATAGGGAAGGTTTGCAACAACCTTTACGTTTTCTAAGTTTTCCTCTTTAATTATTTTATTAAAATCAACCTTTAGGGCATCGGAGTGGATTATCTTTATGTTCTTAAAATTACCTAACGTTTCTTCAAGGATTGGAATTAGGTTTTTATCTATTTCAACAGCAACAACTTTTTTGCACCTTTTTGCCATCTCCTGAGTCAATGTTCCAATCCCAGGTCCTATTTCTATTACCGTTGAGTTTTCATCAAGCTCAGCAGCGTCGATAATCTTTTTTAATATATTTTCATCTATCAAAAAGTTTTGCCCAAGGTTTTTGTTGAATTTAAACTCAAAATATTTAACTATCTCCATGGTTTTACTCTTTAGTCCCATCTAATTTCACCTCTATTTTTTGTGAACTACCCCCACTTATAGAAGTGGTGGCTTCGTGGTCAAGGTAACTTCTGTTACCAGATTACCCACGCTCAAAGGGCTGTTCCTTCCCCATATATACCAATCACATGGCTAATTTTAGCAAATTCTTGCTTGCATTTATATCTCTATCATGAACTGCACCACACTTTGGACATTTCCATTCTCTCAATGCTAAATTCTTTACATCAGAATTTTTATATCCACATTCACTACATGTTTGACTTGATGCATAATTTTGTGGTGCTATTATTATTTCTCTGCCATACCATCTTGCTTTATATTCTAACATCCTTCTAAATTCTGCCCATGATACTTCTGTTATTGCTTTGGCTAATTTATGATTTTGTTGCATATTCTTTA